>NZ_JAMPLI010000021.1:0-94898 GCF_039962475.1 Leptolyngbya sp. GB1-A1
ACGCTTTCCTGCACTGAAGTCCGGCAAACGCACCGAGCGTGTCAGTTGGATTGCTGCCCTTAAATTAGACAAGTTGTTTGCACCCATGACTTATGCAGGTTCTTGTAATCGCGGCTTGTTCGAGCAGTGGTTGGAGCAAGGCTTAATTCCACAATTGCAGCCTGGCGATGTCATTGTGATTGACAATGCCAGTTTCCATCATTCGCAAGTGATTACGGAAATGGTGGCTGAGGCAGGTTGTGAACTCTGGTATCTGCCGCCCTACTCGCCGGACTTGAACAAGATCGAGCGCTGGTGGTTCGTGCTCAAGAATTGGATGCGCCAACGCTGGGACAAGTTTGACAGTTTTCGCGTTTGTGTCGATGCTGCCTTCAAACATTGTCCGAACGTTTTTCCGTAAAGCTATATCTAAGAACGGGAGTGTTTCGATTGAACGAACTGGTGAATTGCAAGAGCATATTGAATTAAGCTAAAGCAGAATTCAAAGAAGTCAAGCTACTGGTTTCTAGTCCAGTTGAGGGGTTTAAGTCATTGCTGTTCGGAACAAGATGAAATCCATCTCGGTTCTGCAACCCGAAATTCACTTCTAAATCTGTAAGAAGGCTGTCTCTCCCGTCCCTAATTAGATCTGTGACGGTATTGACGAGACGATCGCCTCCCAAGTTCAGAATGTCATTAATATCTGCGATGTCGATATCACCTTCAAGGTCATCAAAGGCATTGATCAGAGCATCTCGAGCATCAGTCAACACTGCGCTACCATTGCCAATAAGATCCTGGAGATAGTCCTCAAGAGCATCCAGTGTGACTTTAAGATCATTTCCTGTGTCTGGATCAAGAATTGACTCACCTTCAACCGTTGGTGCAGGCTCAACACCAAGCAAATCAAGCAGTGTCGGAGCAATATCAATACTACGAATCTGATCCAGATCGGAGAAATCATCCGCATTAAAATCAGGACCAGCCGCTAGAAAGATAGCCTGCATCTCGGGCAAGTTGGGATCATACCCGTGTGCTCCATAGAAGTTTGGCACAGAAAAAATGGGCTGTTGATCCTGTACAGGGGTAGTATCATCTCTACGCAGTACAGTAGGTTGGAAACCATCAAAGTTGTAGCCCAAATCTAAAAGTGCAAAAACATCACCGGTATCCTGTCCAATAAACTCACTTCTTGCTGTAATGATATCTTCAGCCGTAGGATTTTCAGGAACAGGACGTTCATAAACTTTGTCGAATAAATCAACAGCTCCATCGAGAGCATAGCTGGAATTGGTATCTTGTATGCTTTCCAGCGTTTGTACAATTCGCTGCTGCAACTCTCGATACTCACTGGGGTCAACCGTACCGTCTGGTTCGCGTCCCTTCACGTTGATGTAAATATTCACTGCTGGACCACTTGTCACGGCTCGAACTTCGTTTGGATCAAACCCAGCATTTGCCAGGATATTGTTCATGTTTACAGCAGTATGGAAGGGTGCAAAGCCATGATCCGAGGTAATGATGATGTTACTGTTAGGATCGCCATTCTCATCAACCCCTACAGTATCAATGACACGCTGCACCGCATCACTAACGGTTTGATATGCGTTCAAGACATAATCTTGATAGCGATCGACCTTTGCCGGATCTTGTCCTGCCCCAATGGAATAAGGATTTGTGAAATCGCTAGGTTGGCAAGGATCAATTAACAGAAACTGATGCTCAGCACCATCGGGTTGCTCAATGTAGCCTAATGCCAGATCTGCATTGGGTTCCTGCTCGATCGCTCTCAAGAAGACATCCGTTTGGTAATCAACAAAGGTTTCTACCAGGTCTTGATAAACAGCCTCCAGTTCGACATCGGGGAAGTCCTCCAGTCCGGGCGAAATTCGTTCGGGAATACGATAATCAGGCTGCGGTCGCCAGAAGCCAACCGTGTTGTTGATATCATCAACATTGGCAAGAACTTCAGGATTATCAGCAGGACGGGGAATGTAATTGGCTGATGTCCGGAGCAGTCGAACTGTAGAAAGATCAGGAGCCAGATTCGTCAGGACAAATGATGCCCCAACTACGTTGTTGCTACCTTCAAAGAAGAAGGGGCTGATCGTCTGATCATAGGTATTGAGAACTGCCGATCCGGTTGAAGGAGCGTTGCCAGTTAGTGCTTCAATGCCTCGATTTGCATCAAAGACAATCAACTGGTTGTAGTTCACCACTCGATCGTCTGTCGTGTCGATCGCAACAGCCTGCAAGTCATACGCATTGCTGCTGCCCCCAGTCAAACTACCTTGTCCTTGAGCAGGAATGTCTTCTAGCTCAGCGACTTTAACATCACTAAATGACTGAATTCCTAGAGCTGTAAGATCAGTGATGGCTTCGTTTGCATCCACTGTGAAATCAGCAGCATCTAAGCTAAAGCCTCTGGCTCCCAAACCACCAAAAGCGCCAAATGGCACCGTGTAATCCACCGTTCGCACATCGCTGGATTGAATCACAGGGGCAGGATCAACACCTGGTAATCGAATCGTGGCTCCATCAGCACCCGGAAATGTTGCTGCAACAACTGTCCTGCCTGCTTCTCGTAGGCGTACCCACAAGGGTTCAGCCGTTGGAGTCTCATCCTCATGTGCATAGCCACCGTGTGGATCTGAGCTATCCTCCTCATGCAAGGCATCGTATCCACCGATCGGTGCGCCAAAGCCACTGATATTTGTATTAAAAGGGCTTCTAATCAAGTGGAACGAGTTGGCATTAATGTCATTATTTGCTGCCGTAGAACCAGTAGCGATCGCGATATGGCTAGGTGCTGTCAGGGACGGTGTAATAACAGTACTTGGGACAAAAACTCCTTGATTGACGAGATATCCTAAGCCCGTATCCGAATCCAGTTGGTTTGTTTCTAGATAGTTCTTGACAATAGAAAATGTTGCGCCGTCCAGAGAGATAACAATATTTTTGGGAGGCATACTTATTCTCGTTCTCGTAGGTTGTAGTGGGGGGATCAAAGAATTCAACGGAGGAGTCAATGATGCGTTGTAATATATTCCTACCTCTTTAATGCAGTAGGGGCACTGGTTCGTCAAATCAACGCGAGTTTAGGCAAAGGCAAAACTGTTGCTATCTAAAGTGCCAGCTTGTACTCCTTCAAGAACAGCGATCGCCAGGTTGGGCTAACTAGCGGCGATAGTCCCTGCATCTCCCTGACTTTGCACGATCGTCAGACCCTCAAACTCAGAAACACTAGATAAGCCTGCAATGGCGACGACATTCTTAGCCATTAGGTGAATGTTTTCCTATTTAAAGAGCGGTTGCTTCCATTGCAGAAATACTGAATAAATAGAACTTCTCATAGCAACCTTAAGAAACAAATTTCTTTGAATTAAAGAGATATTATGGAAACCAAACTAGTTATAATTCTTTTAATAACCAACCTAAAGATGTGCTCTGGCTAAATTTTTGATGTTTCCCTAGATAGATGATTTTTACCTATATTATTAAATCGCCCTAAAAAAACACAAAAATATCAATATAAAAATATCAATAAAGAGTTTTTTAGAAAAAAGTGGGAGTTCGTTCAATTTACATTTAATCTGCATCGAGCGAACCCGTTCCTTAATAAATTAAAGGGGCGATTAGAAAACCACCCCTTGTTCAATCCCAGTTTAGATTGCTTGTTTTAGATTACTTGTACGAAATCTAGCGTTACCCTGCGGTTTGCTAAATTAGTCAAGGTTATCCTTCCCTTTATTTATCGTATCCTTCACTGCACCCAGGTTTTTGTCGATCGCTCTCTGAGTCCGAGAAGCATCCTCTTCTGCACGATTCACGATTCGATTAGCGTCTCTGCCTGCTTTGCGACCGATCGCGTTATCATCGCCGAAGAAGTCTTTGACTTTTTCAGAATTGCTTTGTGCAGCGTCCTGAATCGTATTCTTCGCGTCTCTCACGAAGTTTTTGTTCGAGCGCTTGGCATCTTCTGTGCTGTCTTTAGCCTGATCACCCAGGTCGGATGCGATCAGGGTTCCCTGAGGTGCAGCAATTGCTGCCGTATTAGCAATAAACGCACCCTGCCAAGCAAAAGCAGTTGCACAAACAAACAGCAGCGCAGCCGCAATCCAACGTCCTGCGATCGAAAGCGGTTTCGTGAAGAAATTTAGTTTCATGGAATACATCTTCGTTACGTCAATATCCACTGATACTCCACGAACACGAGCGGTTGGATCCCCCTGCGGACACAGGTTTTTTTATGGGGTAACCAGTTGACGGCTAGAAATCAAGACGAGTTCGGGTAGGACTGCTCCTTGCTCCTTCGCTTGCACTAACCTAGAGGGAACCTCGGCTTTAAACTCATCGCGTCTGGCAATATAAAAACAGGCGATCGGTTAAGAATCGCTAGGAATGTGAAGATAAGAGAATAGAATATATCGAACTCAATACAACCTTTAAATAACCTTACAAGTTAGGCTGCCAGGAATAAAAGTGATATTTTGGATACAGAATGAATTTCGGGAAAAACTTTGTGAGTAGTCTCAAAAAGGCTACTCCATTTTTTTGCTATCTTTTCTATTTCTAATATCAAAATAGCATTGAGAGGAAGTTTGGAAAGTCCTAATTGTGCGCCGGACTGCCCCCCTAGCCAACCCATTTTCTGAGAAACCTTACGCTCTCCTTTTAATCTCAAAATTCTCGATTGATGGAAGCCGGAAAAGGAAATAGGTTCAGTCATTTCGGTCAAACCAGCAAGAAAAAAGCGGGTATAAAACCCGCCCTGTGATAATCGATAAACTTAAATGATTTGCTGAGCTGCAATTAAACTTTCTTTAGCCAGCTAAACATCGCTCGCAGATCCTTGCCGACTTCCTCGATCGGGTGTTCAGCTTCGCGACGGCGCATCGCGGTAAAACCTGCTTTACCCGACTGGTTTTCCAGCACAAATTCGCGGGCAAACTGTCCGGTCTGAATTTCGCTGAGAATCTTCCGCATTTCGGCACGAGTTTCGTCAGTGACGATGCGAGGTCCACGGGTGAGGTCGCCGTACTCAGCAGTATTCGAGATGCTGTCACGCATTTTTGCCAGCCCACCTTCCACAACCAGATCCACAATCAGCTTCACCTCGTGGAGGCACTCAAAATAAGCTAGTTCCGGCTGATAGCCTGCATTCACCAACGTCTCGAATCCTGCCTTGATCAGTGCAGACAAACCGCCACACAGCACCACCTGTTCGCCAAACAAATCGGTTTCGGTTTCTTCGCGGAACGTCGTTTCCAAAATTCCGGCGCGAGTGCCGCCCACCCCTTTCGCATACGCCATTGCCCGATCGCGTGCCTGCCCGGTTGCATCCTGATACACTGCAAACAGACAGGGAACGCCTTCGCCCTGCTCATAAGTCCGCCGTACTAGATGTCCTGGTCCCTTCGGCGCAACCATGACCACATCCACGTCCGCAGGCGGCACAATTTGTCCGAAGTTAATATTAAATCCGTGAGCAAACGCCAGAATTTTACCTGCTTTGAGATTGGGCGCAATCTCATTCTCGTAAATCGTGCGCTGCACTTCGTCCGGCAGCAAAATCATGATCAAATCGGCGGCGGCGGATGCATCTGCGACAGATTTGACCGTTAGCCCTGCTGCTTCTGCTTTCGCTGCCGACTTGCTCCCCGCATAGAGTCCGACGATCACATTCATGCCGCTATCCTTGAGATTGAGCGCATGAGCATGTCCCTGAGAGCCATAGCCAATAATGGCGATCGTCTTTCCGGCTAAGATATCTAAATTTGCGTCAGCATCATAGTACATTCGAGCCATAGGTCTTCCGTCCCCGCAGCAATTGATTGATCACAAGCTCATCATTCTACCAGAGTTTGTGACGGGGAATTGAGGGAAAAATTGGAGGGGAGCCAGAGAAGAACCTAGAGGAGTCTGCCCGATCAGACAGTCACTTGTCCTGCATCATTCGTCAACCGCCAATCTCTGATGACTAAGAACGAATAACCAAGAACGAATGACCAATGACCAAAAACTTAACGATTTTGCAGCAGGGGTTTAACCATAAAGAATCCGGCTCCAAACGCGCTAAAGACGATCGCAATCACCGTCAGCGTCAGCCAGAGTCCTCCCACTCCCTTCGGCTTGGTGCCTGAACTAAGCGACTGTGGCAAATCAGCAACCTGGGTCGAGGCAACCGGTGGTTCAGAGGTGGAATTTCCGCGAAGCTGAGCCGCGACAGATTCAAACTCAGCCGCAGAAGTCGGCGCAGCAGGAGCCGCGACCGGAGCTGGATCAGGCGCAGAAATTGATTCTGCAATTGGCGCACTCGACTCGCTGTAAGAGCGCAAATTTAAGGCAGACTGCACCAGGCGATCGATCTCCTGACGAAGCTGCTGGTTTTGCTGCTTAAGCTGCTGATTCTCAGTATGAACGGTTTCTAGTAATGCTCTGGTGGCATCCAGCTCGACGGCTAGCTCTCGGTAAATCGGAATCGGAACCGAAGGTGAATAGCTAGCGGACTGCGCTGGAGCAGCAGGATTTTGAGCTGTAGAACTTTGATTCGATCGGGGTTTCATCGATAGCAATCGCAACGTTTGATAAATTACAGCACATCTTGATGTTATTGCCCATGAATCTTAGTTCAAATTGCCATCTTTGGCACCGATCTGCTGAGATTTTTATTCAGAGCTTGATTCAGGGCTGCTTGCAACGGGTTTAAACGACGATCGCCCTTCAGCGGCAGAAAAATTCACCGATAGAAATTTGCACTTGAGCATTGAACGGGAACTCGTTTTTCCGATCGGCAAGGAAATTGATTGGATTTGTGAGTGACAGGCGTTTACATGGCTAATCTTTTCCACGATGGCTAACTTTGTTCCGCGATCGTCGCCTGCCTCCACGCCTCTGATTACTGAGTTGCATTTTGTCTATGATGCAGATAGCAGCGATCGAGGAATTTCTCCATCTATCACTGTTAACTCGCCTTGATCCTGTTTCGTTCCTGTCTGAATCGTTCCTATGAAAATCTCCCGTTCCTTTTCTTGCCTTAATCGCCGCAGAATGCTCAGCTTGATGAGTGGAACTGCTGCTGTAACACTGATCGGCTGTTTTCGCGACTCTTCGGATGCCACTGAGTCCCTGGTTTCGCCAGGTTCGACCCGCTCAGCATCCATCCCCGAACAAGCCACCACTCAAATTGCCCAATCTACCCCTGGCTGTATCGTCAGACCTCAGCAAACCGAAGGACCCTATTTTGTTGATGAACGGCTAAACCGATCGGATATTCGATCGAACCCTGCCGATAACGCCATCAAAGCCGGAGTGCCGCTTCGTCTGGTCTTTCAGGTCTCCCAATTAAGCGGAAATGCCTGTCAACCGTTAAGCAACGCAACAATCGATATTTGGCACTGTGACGCAGAAGGCGTCTATTCCGACGTGCAGGACACCCAGGGGCAAAAATTTCTGCGCGGCTATCAAATGACCGATCGCAACGGCACCGCTCAGTTTGTCACCATCTATCCCGGCTGGTATCCCGGTAGAACTCCCCATATTCATTTCAAAATTCGCACCAGCTCACCCACACAAGCAGCTGATGAATTTACCTCACAGCTTTACTTCGAGGATGCCGTTACAGATCAGGTTTACGCTCAGCCTCCATACACCACAAGAGAAGCACGATCGGTTCGCAACGATCGAGACGGAATTTTTCGCAGGGGTGGCGAACAGCTTATCCTCCCCGTAACGCGATCGGGTGAGGGCTACGAAGGGCGATTTGAGATTGGGCTGGAGCTAGCATAAGCTCTGTTGCATGTCGATTTTATTGGCTTTTGAGTTTATCGACTTTTGATACGACTGCGATTGGTGTCTATCTCGCGCTGCAACTCTGCGATCGCATCCAAAATGTAATGAAGCGTTGCCCCAAGTTTATGAGTTTATATTCGACTCGTGGTAGAACCTCTGGGTAAGAAAATTTTTCTAGGATGCCAAAACTATCCTATGAGACCGAAGGTTTCCGCAGCACAATTAAATATTCTTCATTCCGCCGTCTCTCGATCGAATTTGTGGGACGATCGATCGAAACAATTTCAAACGTCGGCATAAATCGCAATCGAATTTCCTCCAGGCTCGTCCCAAACGGCGGACCACCGGAGCGATCGTGTGCCCAAAAGAGTGCGATTAATGCCCCTGCCGGACGCAGCAAAGCTTTGACCACCTGAACGTACGCCTCTCGCTGGGTCGGATCGATCGCGCAAAAGCAGGTGTGTTCCAGCACATAATCAAAACTTCTGTCAAATTCGGGCGACAGCTTAAAAATGTCTCGCTGCAAAAACTGAGCCTGGTATCCTCTGGCTTGAGCCAGCTCATTTGCATCATTCACCGCTGACGGTGCAAAATCAAACCCGACCACCTCAAACCCGCGCTCGGCAAACAGCAAGGCATCCTGTCCCCGTCCTGCCCCCAAGACCGCAATTCGTCCCGGCAAAGGTGCATTCTCTGAATCCAACAAACTGGCAAATGGTGGCGCAGGATGACCCAAATCCCATCGGGCAGTCCCCTCCTGATAGCAATTCTCCCAAAACTCAGGCGATTCAGGCGAGGCAAAGCCGTTCCCTCCCTGGGAGAGTCGAATTGGCTCCGACGAAAATTGAGCACCAGACTGAGCATCAGACATCCGCAAAACCCATTTACAACAACACCTGCCCCTCTCTATTATCCACCACCCAGCGGCTCACCCATGCCGATAAAATAGTTAAGTTGTCCGTTTTAGCTCAATTTCTTTAGCTCAAATTCCATGACTTCCTCAATCCAATCCGAAGCCCAGAATCAAGCCCAGCCCGAACTGAAGTACGGCGAACGCCTGATCGCTGAAGGCGAACTGATTACCTTCCCCAACCCACGCCCCGGACGCCGCTACACGATCGACATTACGCTGCCTGAATTTACCTGCAAATGTCCTTTCTCCGGCTATCCTGACTTTGCCACCATTCGCGTCACATACGTTCCAGATCAAAAAGTCGTCGAGCTAAAGGCAATTAAGCTGTATATCAACAGTTACCGCGATCGTTACATCTCGCATGAGGAATCGGTGAATCAGATCTTGGATGATTTTGTGTCTGCCTGCGATCCACTCGAAGTTACGATCGAAGGAGACTTTACGCCACGCGGCAATGTACATACGGCTGTTAAAGTCACACACCAAAAAGCAATAACCTGAGTACAATAATCAGCAAACCACCCAGTAAATCTCCTCACCCCTTATGAATCTCCTGACTCAAGTGCTGCATCTGGTGGGTTCAGGTGCAGTCGCGTATATCACCGCCGCCAACATCCGTGACCCCAAATCGCGCCCTAACTTGCTAGCAGGGTTTCAGCTTGCTGAATCCGGTTCGGTTCCCTTTCTGGAGGCACTGAGCAAACGCGCCGCCGCCGAAGGCGATGAATGGTTATCCGAACGGCTGGCAAAACACGCTCAAGACGAAGGTCGCCACGGACAGATTTTTGCCCACGCCTTGAAGCAGCTCAACAAGCAAGTCATTGACTTCAAAAGCTTGCCCCAGAAACCCGATGACGGAAAGCCCGATGAGCGTCGCCGCAGTCCCTTTTTTGAGGCGTACTACGAAGGCTACGATGTCAAGACGATGTTCATGCCCGATCGCATCGATTGGCTCCTGTTTATGGGCAGCACCTACATCCTGGAACTTGATGCCTGCAAAGATTTTGTTCGCATGGCAAACGCCCTGCCCGATGATCCAATCAGCCTCAACCTGAAAAAAGGCATGATCAGCATTGCCAAAGACGAAGAAGGACACGCCGCCTATCTCCGCGAAGCCATGCAGCGTCGGCTCGGCTATGCCAAAGCAGAAGCCCTGATCACCGAATGGCGCACCCGCAAAGTCAACGCGATGATTGCGATGGCAACCAACCTGCTGCAAAAAGGCGGACAACTGCCTTCAATGGCAAGAGATGGTGTACCCAGCGAACTGGCAGAAAACCCGACAAAATTCAATTCTGCCGGAGAATCAACCACTCAGCCCGTTGCCGCCTAAATTCGATTTGCTGTCGATTTGCTGAATATGGAATAAAACTCTGGGGTGGGCAACTTGTCCGCCCTTTTTGTTGGTTCGTCACTTCTTTCACTACGAAGATCCGATTACCTTAATTGGTACAAGGCAACTGCAATACCAACAACACGCTTTCCGACAGAGGGCGATCGTTCCACACATTTGCTATCACGATCAGGTAGTCCTGTTTGATCTGGTTTAATGCGCTTTCTTTCGCTGGTTAGTTCCCTATTTCTCTTGACCCTGGCGGCTTGCAGCACTGATTCTGCGATCGAGCAAAATCAATCTGCTCAACCCAGTTCACCGCAGCCCGAAACCGTTGCTCAAACCCAGCCTCAGACACAACCTTCTAGCCCCAAAAACCTGATCCAAACCCGATCGCTCAATCCGCAGCAAATCAACATCCAGGTTGAAGATCTGCCCCAACCCTTTCAAACTGACAGTGCCTCGAATCCGCCGCAGGTGATTCCGATTCCGCAAAATCCGGTATTGAACGTGCCAGAAGGCTTTACGGTAAACGTTTATGCCGAAGGACTCGATCGCCCCCGCTGGCTGGCACTTACCCCCGAAGGGGATGTCCTGGTGACTGAAACGCGGCAAAATCGAATTCGCCGACTCAGCGATCGGAACGGAGACGGCGTGGCTGAAGTCAATCAAATCTTTGCTACGGTAGAGAATGGGCTAAATCAAGCTCTGGGTATGGCATTCGCTAACGGCTATTTCTTTCTGGGCAATACTGATGCCGTGCTGCGCTTTCCATACCAGCAAGGACAAACTGCGCTCAACGATCAGGGACAAAAAATTACCGATTTACCTGCGGATGGCTATAACAACCACTGGACGCGTAATGTTGTCGCTTCGCCCGATGGTAATAAGCTCTTTGTGTCGATCGGCTCTGGGACTAACGTAGACGAAGAGCCTTTACCTCGCGCCTCAGTACAGATCATGAATCTTGACGGCTCCGATCGCCAGACCTTTGCTTCAGGACTGCGAAACCCAGTTGGACTCGACTTTCATCCCACCACAGGCGAACTTTACACCACGGTCAACGAACGCGACGGACTGGGCGATGACCTTGTGCCCGACTACTTGACCCACCTGGAAGCAGGCGATTTTTACGGCTGGCCCTATTCCTATCTTGCCCCTAATAAGCTCGACCCGCGCCGACTGGTGAACGATCGCCCCGCCAAACCCGACCTGATCGGCAGCACCAAAACGCCCGATGTTCTGTTTCAGGCGCATTCTGCCGCGCTGGGACTGCAAATCTATGACGGTGACACCTTCCCCAATCGCTACCAAAACGGTGCATTTGTCGCATTTCGCGGCTCCTGGAACCGCAACCAGGGCACAGGCTACAAAATTGTCTTTGTCCCGTTTGATGCCAGAACAAACCGTCCGGCAGGATACTACGAAGATTTCGTCACCGGGTTTCTGACTCAGCCGACCGTTCCCGCTACCTGGGGTCGTCCGGTAGGAGTGCTGGTGGTAGCGGATGGCAGTCTGCTGTTTACCGATGAAGCAAACGGACGCATTTATCGGGTGCAGTATCAGGGATAATCAATGCAATACAGCAAACCCAATCATGCAAACTAAAGGCTTTCACCACGTTGCCATTATTTGCTCAAACTACGATCGTTCCAAACATTTCTATACGCAAATTCTCGGCTTTCCAATTATTCAGGAAACCTACCGCGCCGCCCGCAATTCCTACAAGCTTGATCTGAAAGTCGGCGAAAGCGATGCGATCGAACTCTTTTCCTTTCCCGATCCGCCCGATCGCCCCAGCCGTCCCGAAGCCTGTGGGCTGCGCCATCTTTCTTTTGCAGTTGAAGATTTAGATCAAGCCGTGGCAGATTTGCGATCGAAAGGCGTAGAACTCGAGCCAATTCGAGTGGATGAACTAACCGGAAAACGGTTTACCTTTTTTCAAGATCCCGATCGACTGCCACTGGAAGTTTATGAGATATAAGCGTTCAATACCTTTTTGGCTTACGCCCTAACGCGACTATAAACAAGGTTCTTATTTCTGTTCAATCCTAGTTCGGTACTTTGGCGGCACTCGAACGTGGTGAGGATCAAGGAAATCAATTAGATCGATGAGCTTACTGTGAATTAATACAAGTCTCTCAGCTTCAACCTTTGACGCATTTCCCATCGTGTCAATATCGTCTCTCAGCTTCGCGAACCAGCCCGCAAACTCCGGATCGCTCATCTTTTTCACAAACGTTGCGTAACCAATGCAATCATATCCAATCGCTTCACTATTAGAACGAGGAACTGTCATGATTTCCCCAATCGCTCGCTGCTCACCGTTATGGAGTTGGAAAGTGCCTCCGGCTTTGTAATGTGCAAAGGCTTGATTGATATTGACCAGTAGTTCACTCAAGGGACGGTTCAGTTCTAGCTCACCCAAGTCCAAAAACTGAATTTCTCGGCGTAAAATTTCTACCCATCCAAGGTACTCCGCCACAACGTACAGGGTGTTGTTAATCGCATAGCTCTGTGAGGATGGCGATCGATGGTAGAAACGCTCCAAAAACCTGTTCTGATGAATGTTGTACAAGCGGCTCTGAAGATCAATCGCTGAGCGCAATAAGGGATCTCGGTACTTAGACATTAAAGCAGCCGTCTGAGCTTCACGCGATTCGGCTTCACGCTGCTTTGTAAGGCGGTCAGTTAATCGGGCAATACGAGTTTGACCGTAAATACTGATGACTGCGCTAATAACGGCAACAATTGCTGCAAGGATTGCAGTAATGACTTCAGGCTTCATCTAGCTTGCTGATATGCTTATTTTCTGAAATTTACTTGCTCTCGATATGAACAGATGGCTTTGAAACTACTACCACTACTTACAACTCAAGCGAGATAACGGCAAAGTTGAGCGGCTGCAGAGATCTTGAACTGAGCACCAAGGGCGAGCGTCCGCTCCAACGACTTGTTAGCCTGCAACTTCACCGATCGCCTCACTCTGCTTGGCTTTCCACAGTTTAGCTCGAAACCACGATCGCCCCAACTAACATCCTTTTGAACGATCGCACCCCTTGCCGATGACCTCAAAATCACGAACCCGAAGACTTCTGGGCGCTCGCACTACCATCGTTACTCTGGAAGTGCCGTAGCCATAGACATTCCTACAGCCAAGTCCGAAATCGCAAATTGGTATTAGATACCTCTGATTCGTCCAGCCAGATTTGCAATCACTGCAATTAATTCAGCAGGTTCAACTGGTTTGGCAACATGGGACTGGAAGCCTGCTAAAAGAGCAGCCCTGCGATCCTGAGTTCTGGCATACGCTGTCAGGGCTATAGCGGGAATTTTTCCTCCGTTTTCTGGTTCCAGTGCTCTGACTCGACGTAACAGAGCATAACCGTCTTCATCCGGCATCCCAATATCACTAATTAATATATCCATCGGCGTCGAAGATGCGGTTAGTGCTGAGATTGCATCGTCTGCTGAAACTGCAGCCATGACTTCTGCCCCACAAACTTCTAGCGTGTAGGTGAGTAAATCCCGAATATCCGCGTCGTCATCCACGATTAGTATCCTCAATCCATCTAGCCGAGGGGAGCAGTCAAACGGGACACTGCCTCCCACCGCTGGATGCACCCGTTCTGGTTCAATTGCTGTCAGTCCAACAGCCATCAGTGGTAGTTTCACTGTAAACGTTGATCCTTGTCCTTCTCCTGGGCTTTCAGCGTGCACCGTTCCGCCATGCAGCTCCACCAATTGGCGGACGATCGCTAAACCCAGCCCTAGCCCACCAAAGGAACGGGTGATGGAACTATCTGCCTGGCGAAAGCGCTCGAAGACGTAGGGGAGGAATTCGGCACTGATGCCTTGACCTGTATCCGCCACAACAATTTCAACATGAGAGTTAATTCGTTGTAGGCAAACCTGAACCCGCCCGTGTTTCGATGTGAACTTGATCGCATTGCTGAGCAGATTCCAGACAATTTGCTGTAGCCGCTCGGAGTCTCCTAAAACAGGACCTGCTGCTGGATCGAGCACCGATTGCAGTCGTATGTTTTTTGCATCAGCGGTAGGTCGCACCGTATCCATCGCTGCCTCAATCACCGGCAATAGCTCAACCGTTTGAACATTAAGGCGAATCTTTCCTGTAATAATGCGTGAGATATCCAGGAGATCATCAACCAACTGCGCCTGAGATCTAGCGTTGCGCCCGATCGTTTCCAGAGCGCGATTCATCGTTGCTTCGTCTACCCTCTTGGTCCGAAGGATCTGAGACCAGCCAAGGATGGCATTGAGGGGGGTCCGCAGTTCATGGGAAACGGTTGAGAGAAATTCATCCTTCAATCGATTAAGATTCTCAGCTTCTGCTCGTGCTTTCTCAGCCTCCGCTCGTGCTTTTTGTTCCTGCACCAGAAGTTGAGCCCGCTCTTCTTCCGCTCGTTTCCGTTGCCGGATCTCTTTTGCCAATTCATCGATCTTCTTGTTAAGTAGGATGAATCGGCTACTGGCAGATTCCCTACTTTTTAAGCGCAATAAAATTAATGCAGGCGATTCGGGTGACCACGGTCGGATGGCTGCCCCTTCAGAGCGACACAAGCAAGTTTCTCCATTGTTGGCACTCAAGGTTAATGATCCAAGCACCATTCCTCGACTGCTGGAGCAATTGCGTAGATACTGTCTGACTTGATCAGGAGGATTGGTTACCAGCTCAAAGAGCATTTTCCCTTGCAGTATCTGGTGGTGTAGCCCCAGCATCTTGGAGAATGACGGGTTGGCAGCCAGGATCTGACCGTTTACCGAAATTAGGAGCACGGGTTCTGGCAAAAGTCTGGCGAATTCGAGAAACTGTTCGGGAGTCACCCCTCATTCTCTCCCCTGAAGTATTCTCTTCCTTGACTTTCTTCTGCCTCTGGAGTGGGTTTCAAATAAACGACCACCTGGCATCCAGGCGCCCCCGTCGCTATCGTCTCTTGCAGTTCCACCTTGGCGTACCCTAAATTGTCCGCTGCAATGGAGCCAAAAACATTTGAGGTCATCATACACATAGCGGGGCGATCGATGACTTTTTCAGCAAACGGGCAAGCACGGTTCCCTAAGACAATCTTTTCATCTGTTTGTTCGATGATATAGAAGTCACCCTGGATTCGCCGCTTCAAATCCACGAAAACATCGGCTACTTGCTCTCGCGTTAGATGGGATACCTCTAGAGCCGCTTTATAGTCCTGGTCTATTTGCCTCCCCATGTTTTGCCCCACTACACTAATAAACCCTGAGGCTTCTTCTAACCCCACTACATCCTGTAAAGTACCTGCTAACTCTCGAATTAAGGTACGTAAAAACACATCCCGCTCCAAAGGAATTCTGAGATCCTTCACGGGTGTTTCGGACTTAAGAGAACTATTCATAGCAATATCTCGTGAATAAAGTTCAGCAAAAATTTACTCAAAACTATAATGCCATCGAGCAGATTGATCCATTACCTTAACTAATACCTTAACTAAAGATGGAGATCGCTGTCTCTATTGTATTGCTTTACACCCGAGCGATCGGCAACGCAAGCAGCTATCGCTATGTAGTTAGGCGCAGGGATATAGGGCGGATGGGTATCATCAGCCAGGAGAGTGATGTATACTGCAAGTGCTTCACCGGGTCTATGCCTTAACCCCCACAGAGCAACGCATCCAGGATCTGAGTCCAGATCGCGTAAGCTCGTTATACGTGTACGGGGGATAGATGATGCGTTACGCAAGGGTTTAGCGAAGCTATGGCAAAGGCCATACGCATTCTACATAGTCGGGCGATCGCGCTTGCTTAAATGATTGATGACCCGACGATTGCCAAACCGTTATCTGAGGTAATGCAAGTCCGACCATTGTGAGACAGCGCTTGCCCCTCTGGAAGGAAACCATTGCGAATGTAACATTCACATTTCTCCCAGCAAGAGTGAACTGTCAACCTTAAGCAAGTGTCCTATAGATAACCTTACAGTAACTTGGCTTTGAACACCTACAGACAATTTTTCTGTGCTGCCTCAACCCCCGAACGAAGCAGGCTAACGCTTGCAATCACCGGACACTAATGTCTTTTGCAACAAACCAACCAAACTGAATTGTTCCAGTGCATTGCGATTGTTATACAGTGATGCGACGCTCCCATTGATCTCTCGTGATTCGCCACTCTACCTCGCTCCAACCTTGTTCGGACATCCATGTAGAGCCCGCCGGACGGATGGCAACTACTTCTGCTCCGATCCACTCTGCCAACCGAGCAATCCGCACGTTTGCACTTACAGTAGAGCCAGAGATCACCTCTAGTCTTAGTTCCCAAAACCCGAAATCGAGCAGGGCGCGCCCAACCTCGATCGCGTAGGCATATCGTCCCCAATAGTCAGGTGCAAGTTCAATCCCCAATTCCATCTCACCTGCATCACACCCTCTTCCCCGCAATCCGCAGCAGCCGACAAGCATGCAAGGTTTATGCCGTTGCACAATCGCAAGTTGGTAGTTAAGACGAGGATGCTCAGAAGCCCATGTGCAAAATGTCTTAAACAAACGTATTGAATTTTCGGAACTAGCTTGACCTGGTTCGTAGAAGATTTGACTGCGAGGATCAGCTTGATAGTCTAAGAATGAAGATCGATCTGACTCAACGAAATCACGCAGCAAAAATCTTTTGGTTACGATCTCCATATCAGCAAGCTTAATGTTCAAACTGTATAACGGCGAAGCTGAGCGGTGCCAGAGAGCCTAGGAGTTCAGTAGGCACTTTCATTTCATCCGCTCCAGCGCAGTGTTGGGGTACGCTGCTCACTGGAAATGTGCGATGTGTTTGCCGCATTTTTGACACTCATCATATCCTCGCCACTGTTCTAACTTACATCGGGGACAAATGAGATACTCCGGATCGGTACTTGGGAGTACGACTTCAACATCCTTTGTTTTTTCTATCACAATGGAACGGAATGCTAGAAATAGATAAACCCAAGTCAAATAGGCTAAAGCATTTAGCCACAGCCCTAAAGACATCATTTGCTGGGCTTCCGTAATCAAGATAAAGGACAAGGATAAAAACAATACTGTCCAGAAAATGCTTAACCCCTGTTTCTGAGAGTTCCAGGACAACAGGGGTGCAGAGCCTGGATACTGTCTGAGAATCAGAAAAAGGATGAAAACAATGAACGGAAGGGCAGGCAATGCTGTGACTTGACCTAACCCGATTACCATAGATTGTCCGTCTGTGTGGCTATCAAGCTGACTGACTGCTTCAAAATAAGGGTCGATCAGGTAAAACCAGTTCAACAGCCACAGACTAATTGGAAGAATGTAGAGTGGCAATGCAAACGGGGGAGTAATTACGAGGTTTCTCATTGCAGCATCTGAACCTATGTCCTAGCCATGAGAGCAATTTCTCACAACCAATACTAACTTCACATCAGGCATCTCACCGATCGCTGTCAGGTATAGCCCAAACCGACAACATCAGCAGCCCAACGATTGGGCTAACCGGACGACGATAACCTTTAGGACTTAACTATACAGCTTGCCTCCGTTCCGGTTCAGCGATTTGTTATGCGACTTGAGTATCACGGGTGGAAAGAATTTAGAGCTTCAAGGTTCGTACCCAATTGTGCCAGTAGGCTGCTACTTGCGAGGTTTGCTTTATCACGACATCCGGGGCTGAATCAGCTCGCCAGAAAGTCAAAGCATAAAAGTCTACTGGCTCACCCTCTCCATAAGTATCGATCTCTTTTCCGCGATCCATATCACGAGCGCAGTAGCGCACACGATAAATTTCTTGCAGGAGCGGAACATCGCACACATATTCACCCCCCCATTCAGACAAAATCACCTTTTCTGAACTGGGGGCGAAGGAAACTTCCACAATCTCTTCCCAAGTATCATCAAGAGGTGGCGGAGCGTCCAGCACATCAAGGACAAAGCTAACATCGCCGGTGTGCAGACCTGTAAGGAGAAAAAGCATTCCTGGCGAAGCAGCTCCACACAGTCCGTTGTTTTGGCCGCAAAAGGAATCTTCTAAACCAACGCCCCTGCTTTCGAAAGGTTCGATGTAAGCTTGACCATAGTGGATGTGCAACCGCCCATCGAAGATTCGTACCATAAGCTTCTGGTAAATCTAAGGGTTCATCGAGGTAAGGCAGACGCCTAACTCTTAATTATGCCGAACTGATTCGGGCTATTTACCCTGTAGAGGCAATTAGGCTGAATCAATTCCGTCTAATCCCCCAACTCAGACATTAACCCGACAAATTTTCCGTATAATATTCCGATTTCGGCAGTTAACCCGAATTCTTCAGCGTTTCTTCCGTCGATCTTCGCCTTGCATTCTGCCTAAGATCCCTGTAACGGAATTAGACGGAAGCTAAGATGAGCGGGCTATCTCTGATGCCTACTTACTAAAAGAGGGGATGTAAACTTATCCCTAAACAGAGGTGTATTCTTGGTTCACAACAGTTCGTTAAGAATGACAAAGCTCCACCCCGCATTAAACAGCAAAGGTGTGAGATTTAGGTCTTTTTTAGGTCTTTAGAAAAGGAAGTCTTCTGAAATGTTAGTGAGGCAGGGGTTCTAGAAGAAGAGAAACTGCCCGGAAAACGGTTTACCTTCTTCCAAGATCCCGATCGGCTTCCGTTCGAAGTTTACGAGGTTTGATGAGATCCTTTTCACAGGCTGTTCATCACCAGTTCTCCTGCCGGAACAGGCGGATCTGCCGCTTTTTCAGCCGTAATCAGCATCTTTTCGGGAGGCGCATTCAACGTTACGGCGGGAATTTGCCAGGCTGCATTCGTTTGGTTTGTCGGGTTGCTGTTAAACTCTCCGAAGAAGATGGGCTGGGATTTGCCCGGCTCGATCGCCCAGAGTCGATACACCCGATCCGCAGGCAATTGCGGCAAATTCTGCACCAGCACAATCACAACCTGCTGCCCCGGATTCACCACCAAACTGCCTGAAGCTTGAGTCGCATCCCCTGTTCCCTGAAGGCTAAAGAGCTGCAAATTCGGCTGCTTTAGCGTCGCAACCAGGGCTTTCGCAGTGGCATTTTCCTGGCGCAAGCGATAATTGTCGACCGTCAGTGCCCCAACCACCAGGGCAGCAACGGCTCCTCCTAAACCCACCCAGAAGCGGGGCTGACGAGAACGACGCGAAACCCGATTCGTCTTTGGCTCCGATCGCGCCTGCTGCAAAATCGCCTCGCGTAAATGGGGCGGCGGTTCCTGTTCGGGGAGTCCATAGGGCATGAGTGCCAGTACCTCTTGAAGCTGAGCCATTTCCTGACGTAAATCAGGATGGGTGTCCAGCAGTTGCCTGAGCACCTCCGCTTCTTCGGAACTGAGATCACCCAGAGCATAGCCTGCCAAAAGTTCCTGCCAGTTTTCGGGACGCGAAGATAAAGTCATTGCGGGAAATCGTAGAAGCAAATCACGGCGAGAATGAAAGAAATCAAAAACAAGAAATCAAAAACAGAAAAAATCAAAAACAAAAGAAATCAGATGAAAGAACAAAAGACAGAGCAGCGAATGCTAAAGATAATCCTGTAAAGTTCGGCGCAGTTTCAGCAAGCCCTGGCGCGATCGGCTCTTCACTGTTCCCAGCGGCACTTGCAGGCGATCGGCAATTTCAGACTGGCTCAGACCTTCATAATAGGCAATTTCTAAGACCCGTCGCTCACTGTCCGGCAACTGCGAGAGGGCTTCGCGCACCAGTTCCGATCGCTCCTGCACCGATACCATTTCTAAAGGAGAAGCCGAAACCGCTTCTGTCCGAGTCAACGCCTGCCATCGCTGCAAAAAACGAAACTTTGTACCCCGTGCCCGTAGCTTATCAATCGATCGCGATCGAGTCATTGTAGTGAGAAAGCTGCTCAGTGACCCGCGACTGGGATTGTAGGCACCCTGCCGCCACAGCGTGAGAAACACATCCTGAGTCACATCTTCTGCCTCTTCAGTATTTTCTAAAATTTTGAACGCCAATCCGTAGACCAGACGCGAATAGCGATCGTACAAAGTTCCCAAACATTCGACCTGACCCTGTTTAACCGCATTGAGCAGTTCTAGATCGGTCGGCGGTTCAGAAGCAGTTTTAGACACAGGGTTTGGCATTAGGGGCAGCGTGACGGCATCGGCAGCGCGAAAAACATGGGTCATATTTTTCCGCCATCAAATATATGATTCCTGAAATTAGATACGACGATCGAGGGGAATTGGATTGCGAGATTGATCTGGGATTAAGGCGACAGGCAGCTTTAATCTGGATGGGTGGATTGCCGAACGGCCGAATTCAAAAGGGCAGTGCGCGAATTGCCGTTAAAACATCCACCCGAACGCAAAAAAAATTGATTACCCCTCATCCAATTTCGATCGTCACCCGTATCTCTTTCAGATTTGATTTTGCTCAATCAATTTTATTCAAACTTCCATCCAAGCTTTCATGCAGTTTATTCACTGCGAGGAGTCATCATGCAAAACAATACATCGCACGAATCCGATCGCCGTTTTCGTTCCTTATCACGTCGAAATGTTCTGGTTAGCGGCACGATCGCAGGGTTTGCAGGCGCGCTGGGGCTGGCAACAGTGGGTTCCCGTTCAGGGCAAGCAATGCCGGGACAATCGATGATGCCCCAAAACTTGATGCCAGGTAATTCGATGATGTCGGAAACGATGCCGGGAATGATGAGCGATGCAGCTCATGACGCTGAGATTCTCAACGGCGCGCTCTACTACGAGCATCAGGCGATCTGGGGCTACACTGCGGCTGCCGGAAAACTGAGCAATACCGCAACGGGACAGGCAGTTCTGGCACTGGCAAAGCGCAACCAGGCAGACCACATGGCACACCGCGATACATTAATCAAAGTCATTCGCGATCTGGGCAGCACGCCTGTAACCGCAGAGCAGAGCTACGATTTGTCCTCCTACATCAATCGCCGGGAAGGAAATCTGGATTCTGATGTCAACATTGCCAAACTTGCGCTTGCGCTGGAAACTGACGCAGCGATCGCCTACGTAACCCAGAGTGCCAAGCTCAAAAATCCCGACCTCATTTCAGCCGGGGCTAGCATCGGCGCAACAGAATCTTCCCATGCAACAGCGATTCGAGCCGCATTTGTAGCGTTGGGAATGGACATTGAAATTGTCCCATCATCGTTTGTGAATGCCGATAATCGCAGCAAGTGGATTTTAACCGTCTAATCCTCGCACACCTAAACAAAGCTTTTTGGGGCAGGATGTTTCTTTTCTAACCGAAGAATCGCAAGAATATCACAAGCTATTCTTCTGCCCCTTTCTGACGCTCAAACCGTTCAACATCGGCAGGCGTATTGCAGTTAAACAGCATTTCTGGATCAGAGGCAGGCAATTCATACACCTTCTGAGAATCCAGCCATCGTTGAAACGATCGCCCCCCCGATTGAATAAAATCATTCACGCTTGATAGACAGTCCCGCCGATAAAAGCCGCACATTGGCTCCCACCAACCTTTGCCATTTCGCACCAGTGCCGCTAGGGTATCTGAACTGAGGCGAGGCAACACCTCCATCCAGCTGGATAAACCTTCCGTGTTCAGTTGCGGCAGATCGCAAGCCAGCAGCAGCACCCACTCCGTTTTGACCTGCTCAAGGCCCTGGGCAAAGCCAACTAGTGGACCGTGCGGATAGACATCTTTCACCACCGCCACCTCCTGCACAAACCTCACTCGGTCGTCCAGAATCGAACGATAGCGATCGTTCCAGCCCGACACCACATATACCCACGGCGTACAGCTAAACGCAACCTCACAAACCCGCGTCAGCATCGGCTGTCCTTCGATCTCAACCAGTGCCTTATCGGTTCCCATCCGCAAACTTTGCCCGCCCGCTAACACAATCGCGCTCAACTGAGACATCGGATTAAACGCCGCGCTCGTAGACTGAAACAAATCATCTGTCATGGGACGGTCGCTGATTGGCATCACCTCAAACCCCGCAGCAGCTAACTTTAAGCAAATAACTCTAAGCAAATAGCCCTAAGCAAATCTCGATCGAGCGATACACTAGAAGCATACTGCTCTGATTGACATAGCATAGAACATGGTTGAAGTTCTCCAAATCTCCCAACTGGGAAATCCTGTTCTCCGTCAAATTGCACAGCCTGTCGAACATCTGCACAGCCTAGAGATGCAGACGCTAATCGATCGCCTGCTGGCAACCCTGGTTCAGTCGAATGGCGTTGGAATTGCCGCCCCGCAGGTTGCTGCCTCAGTCCAGCTACTCATTGTCGCTTCGCGTCCCAATCCGCGCTATCCCACCGCACCCCAGATGGAACCGACCGTCATGGTCAACCCCCGTCTACTGAGCCACAGCGAAGAGCAAATTAAGGACTGGGAAGGGTGCCTCAGTATTCCAGGCATTCGCGGACTCGTCCCCCGCTATCGCGAAATCGAAGTCGAATATTTCGATCGCCACGGCAACCCCCATCGCCAAATCTTCACCAACTTCCCCGCCCGCATCTTTCAGCACGAAGCCGATCACCTCATCGGCAAAGTCTTCCTCGATCGCCTCGAATCTGTCCAGGACCTCATCACCGATCAGGAATACCTCACTCGCATCCTTCACCTCTAATCCTCTATCTCCTCAGCTTTCTATCTCCTCACTTCCCCATTCCCTCACAGCTTCCCTGTCAAAAAACTAACCGTCTTCCTCCAAGCATTCTCAGCCGCACTCGCGCTGTAAACCTCCGATCGCGTGTCATTAGAAAAAGCGTGACCCACATTCGGATAGGTGTGCGATTCGATCGAGCCGCCTGCTTACTGGATTGCGGCTTCCAGCCTACGGATAGCAGCGGGAGGTATAAAATCATCCTAGCTGGCTTTCAGCCCTTGTCCCCTCTCCACTTCTCCCCATGAGTCAGACTGCCTCCGAATCTTCCACCCTCCATGAAAATTCGCCACCCAAAATGGAGAATGGAGTGCGCTTGAGCATCCTGGCTAAAAACCTTAATCTGGTAGGTTTACAGGGATTAGCAGTAATGCAAGATCGGGTAATTGTGCCAACCGTAGACGGTGAAATTGTGACCGTGAGCCCGATCGGGGAAGTGAATGTCCTCACCAATCTTCTCACTGTCCAAATTGGCGTGCCCTTCGGCATTTGCGCGATTACCCCGCCGGGAGAACAGCTTCACACCGATTCAGGTGTCGTTGTCACCGTGTCTGGTTTTGATCCGGTGCATTATCTGGTGCGCGTGAGTCCCGATGGACAGCATGAGACGATCGCCGATATGTCAGAAATTAGCGGAACCTACGGTGCGCCCTTCGGCGTGGCTACCTATAACAGTGGCTTTATCGTTGCCGGAACCACCGATGTGATTGCTGGCGATGGTGCGCTGTTTCAAGTAAGCCGTCAGGGACAAATTACAAACCTTGTCAGCTTAAAGCAGTTTGGTAACGCGCTCGATGTGGTGGTGCAGCAGGGGCAATTCATCACCCTGCATGAAAAAGGCGACTTGCTCAAGATTTCTCCCACGGGCGAAGTCGTAGTTCTGGTCAATCTGATCGAGGCGGGCTTCGGCATTCCGTTTAAACTGGCTGCTCAGGCTGAAAATTTGCTGGTCACGACCAATACCGGACACATCGTGCGCGTTGATCCTGAAGGCAAGCCGACTGCGATCGTCGAGCTATTTAAGCCCATCTACAGCACACCCTTAGGTATTGCCATCCAAGGAAATGATCTGATTGTCAGCACCACAAACGGGTCTTTGCTGCGCCTGCAAATCGATCAAGGTTAATTGCCTACCGTCGCTTTTGCAGCTTTTGCAACAGCCGTTTTGCCTTCAGTTGCAGAATTCTAGATTGAGTCAGTTCTTTGATCGCTTGTGCATCCACCGATCGCCCGTGAGAAGATTGATCAAAAAACTGATTAATTTCAGTGAGAATGAGCCGAAGACGACTGAGGATATTGTCGGTGCGGTATTCTGCCAGGAAAGTGTCGGGCAGCGCGAGGGGCTGGTTCTGCTGAGCGATCGCCAGAATCCGCTGAAGATCATAGTTGAGCGAATGGGCGGCAATCTTATAGCAGTTAAAGCCCGGGTCAAGATAATCTGACAGTCCGCCGTTGATGCTGGAAAAGACCTGACAGCCACAAGCCATCGCTTCGAGCGGCTGAAGCCCAAACCCTTCGCTAACGCCCTGCTGCGCCCAGTATTCAGCAGAGTCATACAGATAAACTTTGGCACGGTTAAATAATTGCGCTAGATCCTCCACATAATGATTCACTACATAGACATTGCAGTGTGATTGCAGAGCTGGAATAAGCTGCTGCATTAAATATTCTGAAGATTTACGCGCCTGTACCAAAACGTCGATGTCACGGTTCTGATTCAGATTCCGAAACTCATTCCCAATTTGATTTGGCAGGTAATACAGCAAAGCATGGGGCGATCGTTGTCCCCAATATCCTAAACTATTGCGGCTGACGGTGACGATCGGCACAGCTGAAGGCAAACGAAATCCGTATCCGGCACTGTGTGCGTGATAAATCGTGTGGTATCTCTGAAGGCGTTTTGCCAGTTTGGGCACATCAAATCCCCAACTCATCACAAAAATCACCTGGCTCAGATTAGTCTGACTCAGATTAGCCTGTTGCAGCACATCATCCAGAAATAGCGTTTCCTTCTCGCGCTGACGATAGGTCACCACCTCTGCATCACAAATCTGCTGCGCCAGAGACAAGGTTTTCAATTCTGCCCACAGCCCGCCACAGGCAAACTTGCCTCCTGTTCCTGGCAGCAGAAAGTACAGTTTTCGCACAGTTGCCCTCCTGACCGATGCCCAGCAAATCTCCTCACCGGATTATTGCCTTTGCCAGACCCTATCCTACCTGAAGTGACGACTCGGCGATCGGCTTCTGCCCGATTCAAAGTCCCCTAAAGTTGGGGGATTTAGAAGGCAATGCAGGATTACTGGGATTGCTCAGATCAGCTCCAAATTGGGGCGTTGTTGAATTGGAGTATGATTATCCCCCCCTAGCCCTAAAAAATGGGGAGAACTGATCCTCAAAGTCCCCCAGCATTGGGGGATTTAGGGGGCGATGCAGGGTCTCAAGTTGTGTCTTTATACTTCGTATTCAGCAACGCCTAGGATTCAACTGAACGATTCCTGAGCGAGCGCCGGAGTCTCTTTCTGCTGAGCCATCTCCACCAGGCGACGAATCCGATCTTCGGTAGCCGGGTGAGTGCGGAACAGTGATTGCAGACCTTTTGCCGAAATTGGATTGATAATCAGCAGCGGTGACATTGCCGGGTTGCCGTGCATAGGCAACTGTTTGCCGATTTCTTCTAACTTTTTCAAGGCACTCACCAGAGCCAGCGGATTGCCCGTAATCTCAGCCGAGCCTTGATCTGCGGCATACTCACGGGTACGAGAAATGGCAAGCTGAATCAGCGAAGCCGACAGCGGAGCCAGAATGATCAAAAACAGCAAGCCAAATGGATTGGTGCCGCGCCGCCCGCTGTAAGTCACCGGACCATAAAGCGCACCAAAGGTGAGGATGCGTCCCAAAAACGTGATTGCGCCCGCCAGCGTTCCGGCAACTGCTTGAGTCAGCGTGTCGCGGTTTTTGACGTGGGTGAGTTCGTGAGCAAGTACGCCTGCCAGTTCCTCACGGGAAAGCAGCTTCATAATGCCTTCAGTGACCGCAACGGCAGCATGATTCGGATCGCGCCCGGTCGCAAACGCATTCGGCGACTCGGTTGGGACGACAAACAGCTTCGGCATTGGAATTTCGGCACGATCGCTTAAACTCTGCACCAGATCATAGATTTCAGGAGCCTGCTCACGGGCGATCGGCTGAGCGCGATAGGCTGCCAGGGCTGCACGATCGGAGTAGTACCAGGAACTAATCGACATAAAAGCTGCAATGAAAAATCCGATGATGAGCCCTTGTTCATTGCCAATCAGGGCATAACTGACCAGAACAATCAAACCACTCAGCAAGCCCAGCAAAGCCGTTGTTTTAAGCTGGTTTATCCCACTCATGTTGTTATCCGCACCTAGAAACTTAAACTGCTCTTGAACATAGCGAATGGAGCGATCGTTTTAGGTCTATCGGACGATCGAAGTTGGGATATGGCTTGAGTATGAAATCCTGGCGCTGTTGAATAATGCGATGAATTCTCCTCTTAACCCTTCACCAGGGCGAAACCTTTCAACGAAACTATCAGATTTGAATCCTCAAATCACAGCTTTTCATCACTTTTCAGCATTGCAAACTTCCTCTTTCCTATCTTCGATTAGATAGGTCGAAATAGCTTCTGCAATTTATTCACTCGTTTAACAAAGCGTTCTCGTTGCTCAGATAAAGACACGAACAGGGCTTCTGTCCTCAAGTTGAGTACCCTGTTCTGATAGTTTCTTAAACTTTCCTTATCGCCTATCGGGTGTAAAGAATCCGCGCATTTAATCCAAAATCGCGAAAATAGCGCGTCCATCGCCTGGCTGCGCCCCGATCGACAAAGGGACCGACCCGCACATGAGGACCGCGTGACGAAGTCGAAGTTTGCACCATTTGGGCAATGCCAAAACCATCACCGAGGCGCATTACCTGATTGCTAATTGCTGTCAGATTATCCGATTTTCCCGGAATCACCACATAGAACGATCGTCGATTTCTCGTGTCGCCTGGAGCTGAATCAGGGGGCAGCAGTGTCTCAGTGGGTGCAGCAGACGGCGCAGGATTCACAAACTGTTCGGGCGCAGACGGCTGACCAAACTCGACTTCCCGCGGTACTGGTGTAACGGGCAGCAAATCGGGCGGAGGAAGCATCGGCGCAGTCACCTGAGGGGCAGCAGGTGGGGCAGACGGGCTGGGAAAAGAGGCAGGGGTCGGCAGCGCAGGCGCAGTCACTTGAGGAGTAGCCATTCTTGATGGAGCAGTCCCCACTGTAGCCCCTCCGCCTCCTGGGAGTGTGACCACCTGTGCCCCAATTCCGCGTCCTGCCAACGCTACAACCTGCTGCTGTGCCCCGCTGATATCGCTAAAAATTCCTGCCTGGATCATGCGGCGACCCTGATAGTGCTGCACAAAAGCTCCTGGCTCGATCGATCGCACCTGATCTAGCATCATTGAGCTGTCGCCATTGATAATGACTGCATATTGCTGGGCGGCAGGAATCGCAGGTGAAGCTGCGCTGGGGACTGCACTGGGGACGAAACTTGGCTGAGCGGGAGAAGTACCCTGCCTAAAAGACGGCGGTGGCGGCGGCAGTCCGTTCACAACCTGCTGAGCTAAAAGCAGACGATCGCCCGGTTCCACAGGCTCTGCCAAAACCACCGAACTCGAACAAATCAAGCTGCTGATCACTCCTATACCAATCCAGGGTATTGACGCTGCACTGCTCATAACGGGTTTGCTCAACTAGCACAGATTGGCAGCAAGTCTAGCACAACATCTGGCGTACCAATCAACTTTTAAGGCATTTTTACCGCTAAATCGATTTTCCTTGGAAAGTGACTGCTATCTGACTCAGGACTTTTTGACTTAGAACTTTTTGGCTGAGTGACGATCGTAGAAGAAAAACCCCACAATGGTAAAAGCATCCCTTGCCCCTTTAACCCCTGCCAACGCGATAACAGCAACAGAATCGCTGAAAGCATGAACCCGAATCCAAATGTTAGTCTAGAGGTTGATGAATTTTCTCAGCTTCCTGCCTCAGGGTGCTTGCCCACTGTACTCTTTGTTTTTCTTTTCATTGCAGACTCATGAATAAAGTCGCTGTTGGTCTTTCTGGAGGAGTCGATAGTTCAGTTGCGGCTGCCACGCTTCATCGCCAGGGCTATGAAGTGGTTGGAGTGACGCTATGGCTGATGAAAGGAAAGGGGCAATGCTGCTCTGAAGGCATGGTCGATGCAGCACGGCTATGTGAAGAGCTGAATATTCCCTATCACGTTGTCGATAGCCGGGAAGCGTTTGAAAAGAATATTGTTGATTACTTAGTGAGCGGCTACGGAGCTGGAATCACTCCGCTGCCCTGTTCTCAATGCAACAAAGCGGTCAAGTTTGGTCCAATGCTGGACTATGCTCAGACCGAGTTGGGAATCGATCGCATTGCAACAGGGCACTATGCTCGCATCACCCAGGCCTCTGATGGACGCTATGAGCTGCGCCGTGCAGTTGATTTGAGCAAAGACCAGTCCTATTTTTTGTATGACTTGAGCCAGGACATTCTTGCTCACGTCCTGTTTCCGCTGGGCAACCAGCCCAAAACTGAAACTCGACGCATGGCGGCAGAATTTGGGCTGCACACTGCTGAGAAACCCGAAAGTCAGGATCTTTGCCTGATCGAGGCACACGGCTCAATGCGGACGTTTCTCGACAAGTATCTGGCCCCTCAAAAAGGCGAAATTGTGGATGTTTCAGGTCGAGTGCTGGGTGAGCATGACGGCATTCATCACTATACGATCGGTCAGCGGCGGGGCATTGGGATCGCCCACTCAGAACCGCTTTATGTCGTGGGCATTGATGCGGTCAGGAATCAGGTTGTGGTGGGCGATCGCACTCACGCACAAAATACAGACTGTACGGTACAGCGCGTGAACTGGGTATCGATCGCAGAACCCACGGCTCCGATTCGGGCAGAGGTACAAATTCGCTATCGATCGACGGCTGTGCCCTGTACGGTGATGCCGTTCACGAATTCTCGCGCCAAAATTATCTTTGATGAGCCACAGTTTAGTATCACGCCAGGGCAAGCAGCCGTCTGGTATCAGGGCGATTTGCTCCTGGGCGGTGGTGTGATTGAGCAAATTGAGCAAGAGGCTCCCGCGTCCTAAAAGGTTGTAGCACAAGAGGAAACCGCGATGAACAAATCCGGGACAAGCTACTTGCTGTGGTTAGGTTGGCTGTTTGGCATTTCTGGGCTGCATCGCTTCTACAACGGAAAGCCCATAACAGGCGCGCTATGGTTTTGTACTTGGGGTTTATTTGGAATTGGACAAGTGATCGATTTGTTCCTGATTCCCGATATGGTGGAGTCGCACAATGTCAAAAGCAAAGATCGGCGACTTTCGGAGTTGCTGTCTGCAAGTACCGGAGCGGTTCAGCCCGTAGCTGAGAAGGTTATGGTGCAATCAAACTCAAAGCTGGCTCGACAAGAAGCTCGACTGAAGCTGCTCAAGGCGGCAGTTGCGCGAGGGGGAAAACTATCGGTGACGCAGGGGGTTCTGGATACAGGGCTTGATTTCGATGAAGTGGAAGCTGTCCTGCAGGAAATGGTGAAATCGGGCTATGTGGGGGTCGAAAACCATCCTGCAACAGGTGTTGTTCTCTATCACTTTCTGGAGCTTTAATCGCTTCCACAATTAACTTCCACAATCAATCTTTCAATCTTCAATTCACCAGTTAGTCCAGTTAAACCACCCAGGTAGTAGGTTGAAGAACTAGTGAGTTTGCTTGTCTCGATCGAATGAAACAAAAAGAAAATAAACTGAGCGATCGACTCGAACCAGGATTTCAGACTATTTTAGTCAGACTATTTTAGAAGAATTGCGTTTGGAAGAATCGCGTCGCTCCTAGTAACAGCGCATCGGGTCACACGGAGGATTTTTTGCCTGGAAATCGAGCAGGTCTATAGTTTGCTCACTAAGCTGATTCCCACTGGGGCCGATCGCTTCGAGAAGCTGCTTGGGTTCAGCAACAGATGATACAACAGAACTTAGCAGAAAAACGGTACTTAGGATGAAGCTCATAAATGCTGGTAGACGCAACGTTTGATAGTTAGCATGATGGCTTTTGAGCAAGGTTAGCTCAATCAGGACATCTGCCTAAAGTTGTACTTGCGTCTCTGCCATTATCCGTAATTCTACAGAGAATGACAAATTGAAAGCGTGGGTAGAGGCGTGAGGCGATCGAGAATTTGCTTCAGCACCAAGGCAGTCCAGTCAATATCTGCTTCAGCTGTGAGTCGTCCGAGCGTCAGGCGGATTCCTGATTTTGCAGCGCGATCGTTCAGCCCCATTGCCGACAGTACCGGACTGGGAACCAGTTTGCCGCTATGACAGGCTGACCCGGCACTGATGGCAATTCCCGCAAGATTCATCTGCCGCACCAGCGTCTTGCCGCTTAATCGCTCACCGTCGCCCGACCGCCAGTAAAAGCTGACATGGTGGGGTAGCCGATGCAGCCGATCGCCTGTGGGAGTTAAATCTGCTACCTCTGCAAGCTGGTCAAAGAGCCGATCGCGTAGCCGGATTAGGCGCAGGGATTCTGTCAACAGGTCTGCAGCAGCGAGCTCTGCGGCTAAACCAAAGCCTGCAATGAGCGGCACGGGCTGAGTTCCCGATCGCAGTCGAAACTCCTGTCCGCCACCCGTCAGCAACGGCACCAGATCAATACCAGGACGGACATAGAGCGCGCCCACTCCCTGAGGACCATAAAGCTTGTGGCTGGACACCGAAAGCAAATCAACAGGTAACTGAGCGACCTGAATCGGCAGTCTTCCAGCGACCTGAACGGCGTCAGTATGAAAGATTGCCCCATGAGCGCGGACAATTTCCCCTAAAGCTTCGATCGGCTGAACCGTGCCAACTTCACTCTGCCCATAAATAATCGACACGAGAACGGTGTTTGGACGCAGTGCCGCCTGCAAATCAGCCGGATTCACCCGTCCCAGACTATCCACGGGCAACCGAGTGACCTGCCACCCCTGCTGCTCTAACCACTGCACAGGCTCCGAAATGGCAGAATGCTCGACGCTGGAAATGATTAGGTGCTGCGGTTGCCGATACTGACGCGTCACGCCCAGAATGGCGAAATTATTGGATTCAGTGCCGCCGGAAGTAAAGACAATCGACTCTGGAGACGCACCTAGCATCGCTGCTACTTGCATTCGGGCTTGCTCTAAAACCACTGCCGATCGCTGCCCCCACTGATGCAAACTAGAGGGGTTGCCCCACTGCTCCTGCATCACCTGCTGCATTCGCTCAATAACTTCCGATCGAGGCGGAGTCGTTGCACTGTAGTCGAGATAGATTTGCATGATATTGAGCGGCACTCAGACTGCGAACAGGACAAGCAATTCTGCTCTCCTTTTTTCAGGATAGACTGCCAATTCTCTTTGAACACGGCGCATCGCCAAATTATTTGCAATTTCCGGTTGAACTGCTAAGCCGCTTAATTATCGGCTGAGAAAAATTGCTTGGGCGTGTCCTGGTTTGTGAATTCTGGATAGGTCTGGGAAGTGATTTCAGTTGGTGCATGAGAAGCATCCTGACCAGAATGGCTGAGGCGAGCCAGCATCGGATTGCGGTTTAGTTCTTCCAGTGCCGACTCGTTCAGACGAATTTGCAGGTTGGGTCCCGATCGCGCTAATCGAATCACGGCTCCATCCATCACAGGAACCTGCGTCACCCGCTTGCCTTCAAAGTAAGTGCCATTAGTGCCTAGGTTGATCATTTCCCATCCTGCTTTAACCCGGTGCAGCTCTACATGATGACGAGAAACCACTGCGCTGTACAAAACAACTTGATTGTCATTAGATCGGCCGATGCGAATCACAGATTCCGAGTCTGAAAATGTCCAGACCTGCACCGGGATTTGCTTAACGGGATGGAGAAGAGACAGAATGATCACACAACTACACAAAGGAGGGTAAGAGCACTTAGAGAAGAAATCATAGCAAATTCAAAATTAAGGTTCCATCCTTGAGGGGCGGCACGAGCAAGAACAGCAGCAGAAAAAGGAGTTGATTTGCCTTTCACCGCTGCTCGCCTATGAAACCTGAAACAAAAAAGAAACTTTATCCCCTTTTCCTAGCGCAACGCGATCGCCCGATCGGAGCCGATGACGATTGCCTGGGGGCAGGGGCGTATTGTTGATATAAGTGCCATTCGAGCTGCCCACATCCTCAATATAGTAGAGGTCGCCTTCGACGCGAATATCTGCATGAATTCTAGAGACAATTTCAGAATTGGGAAACCCTGAAACATCTACATCCGGCGGGATGCGATCGTTGGGTTTGCCGATGTGGATGACCGTCAGAGCAGGGGAAAGCTCGATCGCAGTATTAGTCTGAACGTGCAGTAAGCGGACGGCTTGAGTCTGGAGCTGAGTTTTAGAGCCGATTCCCGCAGCACTTGCAGGGAAAGCCGGGGTCACGAATGGCTCGGTTGCAGCGATCGCAGGCGGTGTTATCGGGGGAGGATTATCAGGCTGAGGTGCAGCTGACTGAGGTGTTGCGGCAGAGGACACCGGAGACACAAGCGGGTCAGGAGACACCAGGGGGTCAAGGACAGACAGATCAGGAATGTCTAGATCAGGCGAAATAGTTGCTGGCACCGTGTCGGGCGGCATTTGCGCTGAACCTACTTCAAGACTAGAGCCACACTGACCACAGAAACTTGCATCCGTTTGAACAGACGCGCCACAGTTAGGGCAGCTCATCATGGCAGGCAGGGGCGTGTAGCACGCTTCGCACTGAATCGCGGCATCTGGATTCTGGTGGTTGCAGTTCGGACAAACGATCATGCCCTGTCTCCCGGTGGTGACGCTGACTCTATCTTATTTGCTTTGTGCCTTATTTATCCTACGTACTTTATCACTGCCTTTAAGCTTGCGGTAGGTTTGCTCCTGCTGCTTGATCAAGCAACCACCACAGTTCGCCATGCTCAGGATGAATCAGGCTCGATGGATAAGTTTCAGTATCGGGGTCAGGCGCAAAGATTTGGGCAAGGGCAGCCTGCTTGTTTTCACCTGCAACGACGAAAATGATTGCTTTCGATTCGTTAATTACTGGAATGGTCAGGGTAATTCGAGGCTGGCCGTCTTTGTTGCCCACGGTGACGAGCCGATCGCACACTTGCAGCGCATTCGTACGGGGAAACAGAGAAGCGGTGTGTCCATCGTCACCCATGCCCAACAGCATCACGTCAATCTGAGGAAATTGACCCTGCTCGAGCTTTAATAACTGCCGCAGTTCGCGATCGTATCGGGTAGCCGCGTCATTTGGATCGGATTCGTCAGTTGGCATGGGATGAATATTTGCAGCCGGAATCGGAACTTTATCCAGCCATGCCTGTCGTGCCATTAGAGCGTTACTATCGGGATGGTCGTGGGGTACATATCGCTCATCGCCCCAAAAAATCTGAAGTTTTTCCCAGGGCAAATCCTGTTGGGCAAGAGCTTCGTAAAGTGGTTTCGGCGTGCTGCCTCCTGAGAGGGCGATCGTCGCCGTGTTCCGTTCAGCAATCGCCTGCTGCAGTTTTTCCAGCACGAGCTCGAGCGATCGTTGAATCAATGCTTTTGAGTCTGGCAAAACTTCAATGTGCTTACTCACGTCATCCTCCTCGACACCCTATCGCGATCGGTCATGCAGTCCAAGCCCGGAATGAGCCGCACTGAATGTGCCGAATGATTTTATTTACTCAATAGTGTAGGCAAATTTTTAAAGCAGGAGTGACGATGTACTCAATTCTTTCAGCTCTAACCGCAGTTTTCCTGTAAGCTGATGCGTTTTTTAGACGGCAGGGAAAGCTACACTGAAGAGTCGCTGTTGCTCCACTGTTGCGTCCCGATTGCTTTGAAGCCCCTTGCACTCCAGAATGAAGTCCGTTGCCGTCAAACATTACTGAACCATGACTTTGAAACAAGCTCCAAACCAACGCCCCTACTCGGTTCTGGTGTCTCGCGCCCTCAAAATTGTGGGTATTGTGGTCACCCTGGCAGCCCTAATCGATATTCTGATTCTGCCGATTCCTTACCAGATTGCCGATCGCCAATGGCAGATCAATTTTGCGGCTCAAATGGTCGATCGGGGGGTAGTGCCGCTAGTTGGTATCGTGCTTTTTATGGCAGGCTTTTGGGTTGATAGTCTTTCCGGAACGCTAGCAGAGCGAAAGCGGCTGTGGCAAGATCCTCGCTTCTGGGCTTGTGTTTTGTCGAGCCTTTTGGGTTTGCTGTTTGTGCTGCTGTTTCCCCTGCACCTCAACAATGTGCGGTTAGGCAATACGGAAGTGATTGGGCAGCTTGATCAGCAGGCGACTCAGGCGCAAAGTGAGCTAAGCACTCGCCTTCAGACCGAAGTGCAGTCGCAGCGACAGCAGATCCAACAGCTTTTAGGCGCGACAGACGAACAGATCCAGCAGCTTGTTAGTGCCGGACGGCTCAGCCAGGAGCAGGCAAACCTGGTCAAGCAGTTCAAAGCAAACCCTGAATCACTGGATACGTTTCTGCAACAGCGCGAAGGGGAACTTAGAAATCAGCTTCAAACTGAGCTTGGCGTTCGCAAAGAGCAACAGCAAAGCACGATCAAGACCGAAGCTCTCAAGTCAGGCTTGCGCGTGGGAATTAGCAGTCTGCTGCTGGCGATCGGCTTTAGTGCAGTGGGCTGGCTGGGGCTCAGAAATCTGGCACAGCGATAGGCGATCGGCAAGGGGCTAATGCCAATTCGGATTCGGAGTTCGCAATTCCTGGCTACAAACCGCCTCACCAGTCCGCGTCTGAGAGCTTCGATTCGGAGTCGTAACGGAGTGAATTGGGTAACCCCACTACGCTCATTTAAGCCTGCAAACGAAACTGATAAAACTCCTGGGCCTTACTGAATCGAAATATAAAGAACCCAATTGAGCTCCTGCATCGCCCCTAAATCCCCTAATGCTGGGGAACTTTGAGGATTAGTTCCCCCCAACGTTGGGGGGCTAGGGGGGCGAATCATACTCAAATTCAGCAACGCCAAAACTCCTGCTTCCAGGCTTCACAATTCCGAATTCTCCATTCCGCATTCCGAATTCATGCAGGGCTATGTTCTCGATTTACATTTTGACCTTCAATGAAGAGATTGATATTGCTGCCTGTATCGAGTCAGCCTTGCTTTCAGATGACGTGATCGTGATTGACTCATGCAGCACTGATCGCACGGTTGAAATTGCTAGCCAGTACCCGGTGAGAGTGGTTCAGCATCCGTTTGAAAGCCACGGCAAGCAGCGCACCTGGATGCTGGAATCGGTTCCGCCCAAGTATGAATGGGTCTACATTTTAGAAGCCGATGAGCGGATGACACCCGAACTGTTTCAGGAATGCCTGAGCGCAATTCAAGACGATCGCTTTGTGGGTTACTACGCCGCCGAGCGGGTCATGTTTATGGGGCGCTGGATTCGTCGCAGCACGCAATACCCCCGCTATCAGCTTCGGCTGCTGCGGCACGGCAAAGTCTGGTTCAGCGACTATGGACACACGGAGCGGGAGGTTTACGAGGGGCAAACGGGATTTTTGCAGCAGACCTACCCGCACTACACATGCAGCAAAGGCTTGAGCCGCTGGATCGAAAAACACAATCGCTATTCTACGGATGAGGCGATCGAAACCCTGCACCAGCTTGAGCAAGGCAGCGTCAATTGGCGGGATTTATTTTTGGGAAAAACCGAAGTCGATCGGCGGCGTGCCCTCAAGGATCTATCGCTGCGGCTTCCGTTTCGTCCTTTTATTCGCTTTCTGTATATGTATTTGCTGCTGGGCGGGTGGCAAGATGGTCGAGCAGGCTTCGCCTGGTGTACGCTTCAGGCATTTTATGAATATCTGATTGTCCTTAAGGTATGGGAAATTGGGCAGGCATCCACGAACACAGTTCGCTAGCAAAGAATTGCTCAGGCTCTTGCCTGCAGGACTCTCGCCCGCAATACAGCGCACCCGCAAGACAGCACAAATAACGACAGAATTTATCGGTAGCAGCGATAGCACCAGTTCCGATAAAATCAGTTCAGGCTGAAATCCTACTTTAGGAATAAGGCAATTTAGGAATAACCGTCACAAGGATGACCATCACAAGGTACTTTGTACAGGAAGCGCCCAGCAGCTATCTTGAGGGCGATCGTTACAGGTAAGCCCTCAGGCAAGAAAGCAGGTCTATTGATGGGAGGGTGGAGAACATGAGAAGTGGAAACAATTCTTCACAAAATTGCGATTAAATTATATTGATAAATATTGACAATGAAGATCGATGCTAGTGGGCTGTATCCTTCTAGGCGTTCGATCAATAAAAAACAATGGACAAGACCTTTACCGGATAGGATTTAGCTAGGTTAGCTGTTGCGATCGATTGCGGTGGTTTACCCCCAAGGTATTGAAAGGAGCGAAAGTTGTCTGTACTCCAACGATTGAAGCAAGACTTCAAAAATGATCTGATTGCTGGCCTGCTAGTGGTCATTCCGCTGGCAACCACAATCTGGTTAACTTACACTATCGCAACCTGGGTCATCGACTTTTTAACCCGAATTCCCAAACAGCTTGACCCGTTTAATGGGCTAAATCCGCTGCTGGGCGATTTGCTGGATTTTGCGATCGGGCTAACCGTGCCGCTGGCATTTATTCTGCTGATTGGCTTAATGGCGCGCAACATTGCCGGACGCTGGCTACTCGATTTTGGCGAACGCCTGCTGCAAGCAATTCCCCTGGCGGGTTCTGTTTACAAAACGCTAAAGCAACTGCTCGAAACCCTACTGCGGGATACTAATAATAAGTTTCGGCGCGTTGTTTTGGTGGAATATCCGCGCAAAGGGATTTGGGCGATCGCCTTTGTTACCGGGGCAATGAGTCCCCAAATTCAAACCCATCTGCCAGAAACGATGCTGAGCGTTTTTATCCCGACGACGCCTAACCCCACCACTGGATGGTATGCGGTTGTGCCGGAGGACGAAGTGGTCAATCTGTCGCTCTCGATCGAGGATGCGTTCAAGATTGTTGTTTCAGGCGGAATCGTGAGTCCTGGTGCAAATAATCTGCCTGCACTGGGCGGCGAAGAGCAGCAGCGATCGGTTCTCGGATCTTCCGCTTTAGAAAAGAAGCTCCAGCCTGTTCCGGCAATTCCAAGCGAGGACGCCTAAAGAATTTTCTGTGCTGGGTGTAGACCCCGCAGCCCCAATTGGGAAAGGAGTCGTTTCGATCGCAAATCTAACTTTTCAGACTTCCGCTAGAAACGGTTGACAGTCCCAGATTGAGACTTAAATCTCGTTACTCTGGCTCGATCGATTTTCAATCAAGGGGCACAGAACGGGTTGCTTATCCGTCGTGATTGCAATACGATCCAGGCATTGTGTGAGGAAGAACTGTCCATGCGGATTCTGCTCGTCTACCCGAAGTTTCCGAAAACCTTCTGGTCTTACGAAAAAATTCTGGAACTGGTGAATCGCAAGGTGCTGCTGCCTCCGCTGGGCTTAGTCACCGTGGCAGCCATTTTGCCCCAAACCTGGGAGTTTAGGCTGGTCGATCGTAATATTCGATCGGTTACTGAAGAAGAGTGGGCATGGGCAGATATCGTCATCTTATCCGCAATGATTGTGCAAAAAGCGGATTTGCTTGACCAGATTCGGGAGGCAAAACGTCGGGGCAAGCGCGTTGCCGTGGGCGGCCCTTTTCCCACTTCTGTGCCTGAAGAACCGCAGGCAGCCGGAGCGGATTATCTGATTCTGGATGAAGGCGAAATTACGCTGCCGCTATTTATTGAGGCGATCGAGCGAGGCGATCAGCAGGGAATCTTTCGGTCGAATGGCGAAAAACCGGATGTTACCGGAACCCCCGTCCCCCGCTTCGATCTGCTGGATTTCTCCGCGTACGATTCGATGTCAATCCAGTTTTCGCGGGGCTGCCCCTTTCAGTGCGAATTCTGCGACATTATTGTCCTCTACGGGCGCAAACCCCGCACCAAAAACCCGGAGCAGTTGCTTAAGGAACTGGATTATCTTTATGAGCTGGGCTGGCGACGCAGCGTGTTTATGGTGGACGACAACTTCATCGGCAACAAGCGCAACGTCAAGCTGCTGCTGAAAGAACTCAAGGTCTGGCAAAAAGAACATGGCTATCCCTTCCGCTTTAACACTGAGGCTTCTGTCGATCTAGCGCAAGACGAAGAGCTGATGGATCTGATGGTGGAATGCTTCTTTGATGCGGTCTTTGTGGGCATTGAAACCCCAGACGAGGATAGCCTGTCGCTCACCAAAAAGTTTCAAAATACCCGCGGTTCACTGGCAGAGTCGATCGAAAAAATTACCAGAGCCGGACTGCGCGTGATGGCTGGCTTTATTATCGGTTTCGACGGTGAGGAAAAGGGTGCAGGCGATCGGATTGTGCGATTTGCGGAGCAGACCACAATTCCCACCACGACGTTTGCCATGCTTCAGGCATTACCCAATACCGCGCTGTGGCATCGCCTGGAAAAAGAAGGACGGCTTCGCTCTGGCAAAGATGGCAACATCAACCAGACTACACTGATGAACTTCATCCCCACCCGTCCGCTCGAAGATATTGCGCGAGAATATGTGGATGCCTTCTGGCAGCTCTATGAGCCAAAGACCTATCTCGATCGCGTTTATCGCCATTTCCTGATGCTGGGTGCGCCCAAGTGCAAGGCTCCTGCCAAACTGCCGAGCTGGATTGATCTGCGGGCCTTGGCGATCGTCTGCTGGCGACAGGGCGTGAAGCGATCGACCCGCTGGGCATTTTGGCATCATCTGTTTGGCATTCTGCGGCAGAACCCCGGCGTATTTGAGCATTACCTCGCGGTTTGCGCCCATAACGAGCATTTCCTGGAATACCGCCAGATCGTAAAAGACGAAATCGAGGTACAGCTCCAGGAATTCTTTGCCGACGAAGCCAGACTTCAAAGCGGCGTGGAGGCAAACGCGGCAAAGGCACTGGCGCAGTCTGCCTAGTCAATGCCCTGTAAAGGCTTGGCATGATCTCCAGGAAAAACAGGAATCAATGTCCTGTTCCTGCCTGCATGGTAAGCTCATCGAAAATACTCAATCGTTCAACTTCCAATCATAGAGGTGTGAAGCCTGATGCGTGTGCTGCTGCTCTATCCCCTGTTTCCCAAGAGTTTCTGGTCTTTTGAGAAGGCATTGGAACTGGTCGATCGCAAAGCACTGCTCCCACCTTTGGGACTGGCAACGGTAGCGGCAATTTTGCCCCAAACCTGGGAATTTAAGCTGATCGATCGCAATGTTGGCTCGGTCGCTGAAGAAGACTGGGATTGGGCAGATTTAGTCATTCTGTCTGCCATGATTGTGCAGAAGGAAGACTTTTTAGCGCAGATTCAGGAAGCCAAGCGGCGCGGCAAGCGAGTTGCGGTCGGTGGCCCTTATGCGACTGCCCTTCCTCATGAAGCGGAAACGGCTGGAGCGGATTATCTGATTCTGGACGAGGGCGAAATTACGCTGCCGCTATTTATTGAGGCGATCGAGCGAGGCGATCAGCAGGGAGTCTTTCGATCGAATGGTGAAAAGCCGGATGTTACCGGAACCCCCGTCCCCCGCTTCGACCTGCTGGATTTCTCCGCGTACGATAATATGTCGGTTCAGTTTTCGCGGGGCTGCCCCTTTCAGTGCGAATTCTGCGACATTATTGTGCTTTACGGGCGCAAACCTCGCACCAAAACTCCGGCTCAGCTCATTGCCGAACTAGAACGCCTCTACGAACTGGGCTGGCGACGCACCATCTTCCTGGTAGACGACAACTTCATTGGCAATAAGCGCAACGTCAAGCTGCTGCTGAAGGAACTTAAGCCCTGGATGGCAGAACATGGCTATCCCTTCGCTTTCAATACCGAAGCTTCCGTCGATCTGGCGCAGGATCAGGAACTCATGGATCTGATGGTTGCCTGCAACTTTAATGCTGTCTTTTTGGGCATTGAAACGCCGGACGAAGACAGCCTTGCCCTGACGCAAAAATTCCAGAACACCCGCGACTCGCTTTCTGATGCTGTCGATGCGATTATTCGATCGGGTCTACGCGTGATGGCAGGCTTTATCATCGGCTTTGACGGCGAAAAACCGGGGGCAGGCGATCGAATTGTGCAGTTTGTCGAAAAGACTGCGATTCCCACTGCTTTCTTCAGTATGCTGCAGGCACTTCCCGATACGGCACTCTGGCATCGTCTGGAAAAAGAAGGACGACTAAGAGGCAGCGGCAATATCAATCAGACTACGCTGATGAACTATGTGCCAACCCGCCCACTAGAGCAGATTGCACAGGAATACATTGACGCTTTTTGGCAGCTTTATGACCCATTGGCGTATCTCAACCGCACCTATCGCCATTTTGAAAAGCTGGGCACACCTGAGCATAAGTCACGCTTGCGGAAAGTAAGCTGGGTCAGTATCCGGGCAATGCTGATCGTTTTCTGGCGACAGGGCATCTTGCGAAAAACTCGCTTTCAGTTCTGGATCAATCTGATCAAAATTTGGCAGACCAATCCCCGTGTTTGGGAGCATTATCTGTCAATTTGCGCGATCAACGAACACTTCCTGGAATATCGCCAGATCGTGAAGGATCAGATCGAGGCGCAGCTAGCCATTTATTTGGCAGAAGAGGCAAAATTGGAAACGGAAAAGCGAGAAGGAGAAAAGGTAATCCAGGGAGCGGTGTAGCCCTTATCTAGCCCTGATCAACTCAATTTCTCTGCAATGAATGTAGAAGATCTCTATGCTTGCAGAGACGGTCAACGAATATGCCTTTAGTGCTGGATAGCCCATTGTCAGCACAGGGAAGCGCCTGCGAAAAGAAAAAGGAGTTGTCTCAAGAGTTTTAGCCCGATCGCCTCCCCTGAAAATGGTAAAGTTTTCGCAGGGACGCTAGAGGTATGAAGCGATGAAAGCACAGGTATTTCGCGGAGTGAATCAGCTTTGCTACGAAGAGGTTCCCATTCCTGAAATTGCGCCGGATGAAGTGCTGGTGCAGGTCAATGTGGTGGGGCTGTGTCAGTCGGATATTAAAAAGATTCGCTATCCCCTCTATGAACCGCCGCGTATTTTTGGGCATGAAACGGCAGGGACGATCGCCAAAGTGGGTTCTGAGGTGAAATCCTGGGCGGTCGGTCAGCGGGTGGTGGTGCTGCATCACATTCCCTGTATGCACTGCGCCTATTGTCTGAACGAAAATTTCTCGATGTGCGATGTGTATAAGAACATTTCCACCACGGCTGGCTTTGCACCAAGTGGCGGCGGCTTTGCGGACTATGTGAAAGTGCCGGGGCATATTGTGCGAAATGGTGGACTGATTCAAATCCCGGACAATATTACGTTTGAGCAAGCCAGCTTTGTGGAGCCGACGAATTGCTGCCTGAAAGCCGTCAAAAAAGCGCAAATTCAGCCGGGGCAAACAGTGCTGATCACCGGAGCAGGTCCGATCGGCTTAATGTTTATCATGCTGGTGAATTATTTTGGGGCAAAGGCAATCGCCACCGATCTCATTCCTTCTCGTATTGAGAAAGCTCTAAATGTGGGAGCAACGGCGGCATTCGATGCGCGTGATCCAGACCTGCCCGCCCAGATTCAGGGAATAACCAATGGCATGGGCGTAGACGTGAGTTTGCTGGCGGTTCCGAGCGAAAAAGCCTTTTTCCAGGCGCTTGACTGTACTCGCAAAGGCGGCAAGATTCTCTTTTTTGCAGAATTCCCTGATGAGCTAGAAATCCCGATTAATCCAAATATTTTGTATCGACGCGAGATTGACCTGATGGGCAGCTATAGCTCCTCTTATCGAGTGCAGGCGTTGGCAGCAGATATTGTGTTTAGCCAGCGAATTGATGTGGATGCGCTGGTGAGCGATCGATTCTCGCTCAAGGATTTGTCAGCAGCGGTCGAGAAAGCCGTCTCTCCTACCCCGGAAACCCTGAAGATTTTGATCTACCCGGAAGCAGAATTGGCGAAGAAATAACCGCAAAGAGAAAACAGCTCTGCTGGTAAACTACTGAAGAACAAAGCCGAGGAGATTGCTGTGGCTCTAAGCGAATTTGCCTTACTTGTAGGGGCGGTACTGTCGAGCGTGATCGGTCAGTTTTTGCTGAAAGCAGGTGCCTTAAAGCTGGGCAAAGTGAGTGCAGAAAACGCAATGAGTCATGTTTTGGGAATTGTCACGATTCCTGAGCTGGTCGGTGGCTTAGTGGTTTACGCCCTGGGGGCGATCGCCTACATTTTGCTGCTGACGCGGGTGAATTTGAGTATCGCGGGCCCGGCAATTGCGTTGAGCTATGTGTTTGCAGTCATTATGGGCTATTTTGTGTTTCGTGAAACAATCCCGATCGCCCGTGTGATTGGCGTAGGGCTGATTGTCTGCGGAGTGATTTTGGTGATTTGGCAGAAGCCGCAGGGGTGAAACTCTTATCCTGACGATTTGACTAAAGGCTTGCTCGGATCAGCAAAAGATGCTGTAAAATTTAATGCCTCATCAATTCGTTTGTACTGTTGCAGGAGCAAACTTTGACGCACTTGAAACCGCCGCAAGCCCCGTTGCAGCCTCCTACGCTTCGTCCTTACCAGAACCAGCTGATTAAAGATCTCTATGTAAAGTTGGGGCAGGGACATCGACGGATTGCCATTATTGCCGGAACTGGGGCAGGCAAAACGGTGATTGGCGGCAAAATCTGTGCAGATACGGTCGCTCGCGGGCTGCGACTAATGTTTCTGGTGCACTTGGATGTGCTAGTGGGGCAGACCTACGAGAAGATGCAGGCGTTTGGGCTGCGTTGCGGGTTTATCAAAGCCGGATGGAAAGAAGACCCGGAGGCTCCTATTCAAATCGCTAGCATTCAAACGATGGAGAAGCGATCGTGGTGGCGCGATTGGAAAGCCAACGTCGTGTTTTTTGACGAAGGACACACCACGGTATTTAGCCAAATTGGGCAAGAGATAATTTACCAGACTCACCCGAAAGCCGTGCATCTCGCCATGACTGCAACCCCCTACCGTATTGGGCGAGAGCAGTTGGGCGATCACATGGAAACTTTTGTAGCATCGCCCGTGCCGTCAACGCTTCAGCAAATGGGCTATCTGGCTCCGATGCAGTATTACGGGGTTGCTCCCGATAGCCAAATTAATCTCGATGGCGTAAAAACGATCGCCGGCGACTACGATGAGCGCGATTTGAAAAATGCCTGCGATCGTCCTGAACTCGTTCAAAGAATTGTTGAAGAATGGCAGCGGCTCACACCGGGGAAACGCACAATTGCCTTTTGTGTGGATGTGGAACACGCTCGCCACGTTGCTGAAGCGTTTAAAGCCTCTGGCATTGCTGCTGCTGTGGTGGATGGCAGTACCCCAATCCGAGAACGGCGGCGGCTCTACCGGGCATTGGGCGAAGGAAAACTGCTTGTTTTGACCTCCTGTAATGTGATCAGTATCGGGTTTGATGAACCGAGCGTTGAAGTAGGGCTGTTGCTGCGTCCGACTCAATCGCGTGCGCTCCACTATCAGCAGGTAGGGCGGGTTTTGCGAGTGTCGCCTAAGACAGGCAAAACTGACGGAATTATTCTTGATCAGGCAAATAATCTCAAGCGGCTCGGATTTCCAGAAGACATCAAGGCATATTCCCTACCGACTCAAAAAGAGCCAGGAACCCATGAACCGCAGCCGACCAAGCAATGCCCCGACTGCAACCGCCTGATGTGGGGCTTTGTCATGACCTGTCCCGGATGTGGCCATCGGTGGGAGACAGAAGCCCAGGTTCACATCGAGGAACTGGTCGAAGTTCACAGCGAGGAAGTGTTGCGGCAGGCAGAACTGCGACAGCAAATTGCGTTTTTTCGGCAGCAGCGTCAAAAGGCTTATCGGGAAGGAGCGGCTCCCAACTGGGCAAAGCACGTTTTTTATCGAGAATACGGCTATCTACCAGAACCACACTGGTGTCTCGGCTCAATTTTTGGCATTAACCCCACTCCACAAGAGATGACCGCTTACCGAAACTATCTGGCCCGCATTCAGCAGCAGCAGGGAAAGCCGATCGCCTGGGTGTTTGACGAATTTCAGCAGGAGTTTGGCGATCAGAGCGAACCCGAACTGTTGTGGCGGTAATTCATTTAAAGTTCAATTAGAATTCAAAGTTCGAGATGGGTAATTCGGAATTGCGAACGCTGGAACTGACGATCGGGGCATGGCAAGCAGGGGGTTGGGGCTGATGCAAGGCTCAGGGAAGGTCGGTCTTTTTGCCTGAATCACGCATTAATCTTAATGAAGTTTTGAGACAAGTTTGGAGACAGGCCTATTCGCCTGATCAAGACTCTGGATCAAGGCCAGGAAACCTTTAATTACCCTCAGTTTTGCAATGCCAAATCCCAAATCCCCAGGGACGAATTACCGATCGCACTCTTTCCTTCAGACACCCAAACTGGATACAATACTGCGATAGCAGAATCACCGATCGTCATCCCCAATAATTACCCGATAACTATGAGTGTAGTAACCAAAGTTATTCTCAACGCTGATGAAGAACTCCGTTACCCCAGCAGCGGTGAACTTAACAGTATTCAAGACTTTTTACAAACTGGCGAACAGCGTGTTCGGATTGCTGGCGTTTTAGCAGAAAACGAAAAGCGAATCGTCCAGGAAGCCAGTAAGCAACTCTGGAAGAAACGCCCTGACTTTATCGCTCCTGGCGGCAATGCCTACGGTGACAAGCAGCGTGCCCTCTGTCTGCGCGACTATGGCTGGTATTTGCGCCTGATTACCTACGGAGTCTTGGCAGGCGACAAAGAGCCGATCGAAAAAATTGGTTTAATCGGTGTGCGTGAAATGTACAACTCCCTAGGTGTTCCGGTTCCGGGCATGGCGGAGTCAATTCGCTGCCTGAAGAATGCATCGCTGTCCTTGCTGAGCCAGGAAGATGCCGTAGCCGCAGCCCCCTATTTCGACTACATCATTCAATCCATGTCTTAATTGCCCGCAGCAGATTCAATTCTTCAGTTTAATTATTTTGTGAAGGGGAGGTGTAATGCCTGCCCTTTTTTTTGAATGCTGGAAATTCAGATGCTGGAAATTTAGATCAAGCAGGAAATCAGCAGGACATTAGCGGACTTCTGGATTGGTATAGGGGGCAGTATTCGGGTCGATCATCGGCTCTGGACGCGGATCGGTGTAAGGTTCAGTGTTAGGGTCAACCCTCGGTTCAGAGTTGGGGTCGGTGTAGGGGTCAAGATTGGGGTCAATCACCGGAGCCGGATTGGGATTGGTGTAGGGAGAAGTATTTGGATCGATCGCCGGATCAAGGTTCGGAGAGTAAGTCATTTAATTTTTTCCTTTTATGATTTGTCTGTTTGCTCTGATTCTAGATTTGAGCAGTCATCACTTGATTCTGTAAGAAGGAATAGGTATTTCGTTTTTCTTCTTTTTTCCTCCTTCAGGTGGAAGAGATTACTAAAGTACATCGCTTTCCTACAAGCGGATATTTCCTGCCTGACGAATGCAGCTCTGATTCATGCAGCCTTTTCATGCCGCAGGTCTCCTGAAGCTCATGCGCTACGTTACAAGGGCACGTTTAATGTCAGCTTGAGAAGCTAGGATAGATTTTGGCAATCTTTCACTTCACTCTATGTCGATCGTTGTTGCTGCCTTTTATAGATTCGTCAAGCTGCCCGACTATGCTGAGTTTCGATCGCCTTTGCTCGAACTTTGCCTGGCTCAGGGAATTCGCGGCACAATTCTATTGGCAGCCGAAGGAATCAATGGAACGATCGCGGGAACGCGCCAGGGAATTGATGCGGTATTAACAGGTTTACGGTCGGACGATCGCTTTGCCGATTTAGAACAGAAAGAATCGATCGCAGATGAGATGCCGTTCGATCGGCTCAAAGTGCGGCTGAAGCGGGAAATTGTAACGCTAGGAATTCCCGAAGTTGACCCAACTGAGCAGGTGGGAAGGTATGTGGAACCGCAGGACTGGAACGAATTGATTACCAATCCAGAAGTGACGCTGGTGGATACGCGCAATCAGTACGAAGTTGATATCGGCACATTTCAGGGCGCGAAAAACCCTGAGACGGCAACGTTTCGGCAGTTTCCGCAGTACGTTGAGCAGCAGCTTGACCCTGCCCAGCACAAGAAAGTCGCCCTGTTTTGCACGGGGGGAATTCGCTGTGAAAAAGCAACTGCCTACCTGCTGGCACAAGGTTTTGAGGAAGTGTATCACCTGAAGGGCGGCATCCTGAAATACCTGGAAGAAGTGCCCCCAGAGAAGAGCCTGTGGCAGGGCGAATGTTTTGTGTTTGATCAGCGAGTGGCAGTGCAGCAGGGTTTGGAACCGGGAACCCATGAGATGTGTTTGAGCTGCGGTCATCCGATTTCAGAAGCTGACAAAGCCTCTGCTGATTATGAAGCGGGGATTTCTTGCCCGTACTGTATCGATCGCCTCACCCCCGAAAAACGGGCTCGCCAACGGGCAAAACGCCAACAGCGTTAAGTCATCTCACCGAATCAGGAAGGGAAAGAACGTCCGAATTGTGCGGCGCAACCTCAGCAGATTCACCACCCGACGCACCTCCGGCGAAACCGTTGCCAAATTTTCTCGTGCGGCTTCTTCTCTGGCTTGCAGTTCGGCGTATTCCCTTGCCGTCAAGGGCTTTCCGTCCACAGGCGATCGCGCTTCGGTGATCACTTCAGTTCGCAGTACTTCTTCGGGCTGGTCTTCGGGGGGCGGGAGTGCCAGGGCAGGTTGAGCGACAATTGTGCTGGTGAGCAGGAAGGTAGGGAGAAGTTTTAGGAGAGACATGGTGAGGGAATGAAGGGATGAGGAGGTTAGAGTTTCAGCCAGGACTCGATCGCTTCAGTAGATTGGACGCGGTGCATTCCGGCATTGGCAAAGCGTTGGTAGGTAGCATCGGCGGCGTCAGTGAAGTCTATGACATTAGGAACGACGACTGGAGACGAGCAATCTTCAAGCAGATAGACTTTTTGCGCGAGCGCAGGATCAATTGCTTCAATTTCGCTGAGCAAGTCTTCGATCGTCCAGGCGACGCAATGGCTTTTTGCTTGTCCTGCCACAATAAGGGCATCGTAGCGCAGCAGTTTTTGCAGAAAGGCATGGTTGGTTTCGCCGATAGCCTCTTGCTCATGATCATGGGTGACTTCCGGCTTCAGTACCGAGTAATTTTCGGTGAGGGGATGGTTGCCTTTGAGTTCAAAGTAGGTTTGGCTGTCTCGCGCCATCGCGTGAAAAAAACAGGCTTCTTCGACAGCAGAAACGATCGCGTGTCCGATTCCACCCAGCATTGAGTGATAGGGCCAGATAGTCAGCAGGTATTTTTCGTTCTGCTGAAGCTGACGGACATAGTGCAACGCGTAGTTTTGCAAACGATTGAGATTTCCTCCAGCAATGTAATTCAGAATTGCTGGATTAACTTTCCAGACGCCTGTTTCGACATCGCTGAGTGAGATCATGGTCATCGCGGCAGGATGCTCCCCTGCATCATTGATCCAGAATACAGGATGAAAAATCTGCGTTGCCATGTGAGTGTCCATCGTGACAGCAATCTCGCTGATGGCTGCCAGATTGCGATAGATAAATTCACATAGGCGGATGTTGTCTTCTACTGCGCCCAAACCCGATCGCCCACCTACAAATAGTTCAAATTCGGGAATGCAAAAGGTATTCTGCACATCGATCAGCAGCAGCCCCACACGATGACGATCGGACCCGGCAGGCGGAATTCCATGCTGTTTTACCCAGGTTTTTGCCTCAGTTGCCCGCGCTTGATAGGGAACTCGCCAGACTCCATCCACATGACGGCGATCGAAATGGGGAGGGAGGGGGAGTTGGGTTAGCAGGTTCATTCGGTAAACTCCGGGAGTGGCGGGGTTTTATTTATTGTAGGGGTTGGGGCGATTGTAGGGGGTGGGGTGATGGGTGGCTGAGTTGGTGGATAGATGAGTTGGTGGGTGGATGAGAGAAAAGAGGAAAAGTTGAGAAATACAGAAAGTGATGCGATCGTCCCAAGATGCGGTAGAACATAAGTATTTATATTTAAGCAGCAGAATCAGGTTCACAATGCTTAAGTAAGTGGGAGTTAGCGCAGAATCATGATCAAAATGATCAAGAAGGTGCTGGGGGGATTGGCGATCGGGGTGATGGTGCTGGGGGGAACGATGCTTCCGGCAATCTCGCAGACTTGTACGGCAAACTGTCGGGCGAGGCAGATTCAGTTTGTGCCGGGGCAGCGAATTCGCTTGCAAATGGTGAATCAAACTGCCAGCTTGGTTCTGGTGGAGCAGGTTTTTAGAACAAGTCCTGTGCCAATTTTGCCGGGGCAGGAGCTTGAGCTTGACCCCAACTTTGGCACCGAACCAAATATCTCCGTTGTGTTCTGGGATGAAACTTCGTTACCACTTAGCGCGATCCTGTTTCGCCCAACCCCAAATACCCTTAGAATCGAAATTCGTCCGGGGGGTCGTCCTCCAGGCGATCGATCGATTTACATTGAAAATGACGGCAAAGTTTCGATTTTGTAGTTTCAATCGTCGTTCCTCACTACAGCCGAGCAATCATTCCTGTGCCTTCTTCCCGTTCCTCTCGCTATCCGATTCAACGCTGGCAAATTGCAGAAGCCCAGCCCGATCGTGCATCCCGGCTTGGGCAGTCGCTCCAGCTTTCGCCGCTGGTGGCACAAATTCTAATCAATCGCGGTGTTGCTACGCCTGAAGCAGCGCGTGAGTTTCTAGAGCCAGAGCAGCAGTTTTTGCCTTCGCCGCTGGACGATTTTCCCGATTTGACGATCGCGATCGAGATTTTGCTCAATGCGATTTCTGGCAAACAGTTTATTGCGATTTGTGGCGACTATGACGCAGACGGCATGACCAGTACGGCTCTGCTAATGCGGGCACTGCGCTACCTGGGAGCGGTGGTAGACTACGCGATTCCCAGCCGTATGCAGGAAGGCTACGGGATTAATCGCCGCATCATCGAGGAGTTTCACCAGGAAGGGGTGAGCGTGATTCTCACGGTGGACAACGGCATTACTGCTCATGAGCCGATCGCCCTGGCGCGGGAATTGGGCTTAGCAGTGATTGTGACCGATCATCACGATATTCCGCCGACGCTGCCCGATGCGAATGCAATTTTGAATCCGAAACTAATTCGGGAAGATTCGCCGTATCGAGGGGTGGCTGGCGTTGGGGTTGCTTATATTCTGGCGATTTGTCTGGCGCAATGTCTGCAAAAAACGCAGGATCTTACCACGCCGCTGTTGGAACTGTTTACGCTGGGGACGATCGCGGATCTGGCTCCCCTGACGGGAGTGAATCGTCGCTGGGTGAAACGGGGGCTAAGGCTACTGCCGACTTCGCGCAATCCGGGCATTGAGGCGCTTGTTCAGGTCGCAGGTTTGAGCAACGAAAAGGCACTGAAGCCAGAGGCGATCGGTTTTCGCCTGGGTCCAAGGATCAATGCGATCGGGCGATTGGCTGACCCGCAAATCGTGATCGAGCTGCTGACAACCGAGGAAGACGGACGGGCATTAGAGCTGGCGATGAAATGTGAGCAGGTGAATCAGCTTCGGCAAAGGCTGTGTGAATTGATCGAGCAGGAAGCGATCGCCTGGTGTGAGCAGACTCGATTTCAGCCGCAAAAGGAGCGGGTTTTGGTGATTGTGCAGCCGAACTGGCATCATGGCGTGATTGGCATTGTCGCGTCGCGGCTGGTAGAGCGGTACGGTGTGCCCGTGTTTATTGGAACTTATGAAGAGGAATCGGAACAGCAGATTCGCGGTTCGGCGCGGAGCATTCCTGAATTTAATGTGTTTGAGGCGTTGCAGTTTTGCGGCGATATTCTCGAAAAGTTTGGCGGGCACCGGGCGGCAGGCGGATTTTCGCTCAAGGCAGCTCACCTGGAAGAAATGCGATCGCGACTGCGCCTATTTGCCCACAATCAGCTTCAACCGCAGCACCTCAAGCCCCTGGTGACGATCGACGTGCAGGCAAACTTCCGCGACCTGAGTCATCACCTCTACGAACAGCTTGATGCTCTGCACCCCTGTGGCATTGAAAACCCCGATCCGGTTTTCTGGACACCCAATGTGCGCGTGATTGAGCAGCAGACGATCGGACGCGATAAAAATCACCTGAAAATGACGCTAGCAGAGGCAGATGATCCGACAATGGGCATTCGAGCCCTGGCTTGGCGATGGGGAGAATTCTACCCGCTTCCAGATCGGGTGGATATTGCTTATCGTTTGCGGTTGAATGATTGGAATGGCGTTCAGTCGATCGAGCTAGAGCTGGTCGGTGTTCGTCCCGTAGAAATGAAGACTGATCCCTTATCGCTGGGTTTAGCCGATGCCTTTGCCCCGAGCGAAACAAAGCTCGATTTATCAGAAAAATCAGAAATACCTGTAGAGGTCGGTTCATCTCAGAAAGCAGGCGTTAAAGCGAACGGTAAACTGAAATCGATCGCGTTATCTGTTAATTCGTTATTGGATCAACCTGTAAACGATTGCGTGAATAAAACTTCTAACACATCAGATAATCAATCTTCTACCCGAAAGGCTGATCAAACCGTTCATCAAAAATACGATTCGGCGAATGACCTGGCAGACGCTTCATTTATTCCGTTTGATTATAATCATCGCCAGTACGTTTGCTGTATTAAGCAATCTCTAACAGGAACAGGACGCGAACTTAAAATTCGCAATGCTGAAGAACAACTGCTCACGATCGACCCCGATCGACAGCAGGGGTGGATGGGCGACAGTCAGGCAACGGGGCAGGCGATTGATTTGGCTCAGGCGTTTTACTTTAACCTGATGCGATCGGCTCTTTGCGCGGTCGAGCTTGCCGAGAAAGACCAGTTGCTTCAGGAAAAGGATCGGCAAATTACTCTGCTGACACAGCAAGTCGAATCGCTGAAGCAAAAGCTAAGTCAGGTTTCTGCGCTATCGCCTGCCGTTTCCGCTCCGGTGATCCGTGTCTCTCCGAGTTCGACTGCTCTCAAGCAGCCTGTCCCAAATTCTGAAGGTCAAATCGCGGCTTTGGCGACGGTGCTCTCTGCTGGAGCGCAGCGCGAAATTATTTCCATCGATCCGGCAGAAGCCTATCAAGCAGACCTGCTTTCAACCAATGCAAAATCGATCGATTTCTCTGCATCCGGGCTACGCCTGTGTGAACTGCTCGAACGCGAAATCGTGCAGCCTTTTTTCGATCGACTTCAGCAATCTTTCCTCGGTCGAAATGGCAGAACTCCGCTCGCATCGATCGTACCCCCTGTAAGCCCCGCAATTCATCACCTGCCTCCCTTTCTAGCGAACGAATGGTCTGTGCTGCGCGAAGAGATTTTGTGTTCTCCTGAATATCCTCAGGAATACTGGTACGACGATGTAATCTCTGATGAAGTGAACGAAGCCGATCGCCAGACGGTTCATGCTTTCCTGGTAGAATGGCAAACCCCGATCGCTTTTTGGCTGCTGCATCCCCAAGCCGCTTCGATTCTGAGTCAGATCGATCAGCTTCAAATCATTGCTTTAGATGCAGATGCTTGCCTGTATTCCTGGCAATTTGATTTATTGCGATCGTTCATTTTAGGGGGTGGTTAGCCTAAATGTCTCAGTCTTTGTCCGGGCAGGGACGAGCAGGCATAATGGGACTGTAGCGGCGAAACTCCGAGAGGTATTGCTCCAGGACAACAAATTGCGGCAGATTCAAGCTGTAGTAGATCCAGCGTCCTTCCTGGCGCGATCGCACTAAGCTTGCATCCTTCAGGGTCTTGAGATGAAACGACAGCTTCGATTGAGCCACATCCAGCAACTCACAGAGGTCACAAACGCAAAGCTCATTCTCCCGCAGCAGCTCCACGATTTTGAGGCGCAATGGTTCTGAGAGTGCATGAAAGCCAGCCACAACCAGTTCAGAAGGAGAAGAGACTGCCTTAACCATTCGGATTCACCGTATCTTATGAAGCTTTATTGATATAGCCTCTATCCTAAAGCATTCATCTTCGTGCTGACAGCTAAGACTACCCGGACACCGTCCCAACGCCACACTCTTAGAACGATTGAAGTATAAAAAATGGGGCACAGCCCCACATCCCCCGTACCTTACGGGAGTGAAAAACGCTGCATTAAAGAAGGTCGATAGGAAGATTAAGATCTTTTAGTTTTCCTTCTGACCTCCTTGTCACCCCTTGAGCTTTTTACCTCCTTATTCACCAGACCTATCTCCGATTGAACTCTGTTGGTCGAAACTCAAGCAGTTTCTTCGCTCAAAAGCGGCTCGCACCGATGAAGCTCTCGACCAAGCAATGACCGAAGCGGTTCAGTTCATTACTGAAGATAATGCCATTGGTTGGTTCAATCACTGCGGTCTATTCACTTGAAATTTGCTGTAAATAAAAATACAGCCATCCTTGATTGGATTGAAACGGGGTGCAGGGGTTATCCCTAATTGGGGGCACAGCCCACACACCCCTTGTTCACAACCTATTTGTCAACGCTTAGAACTCGTAGGAAATGGTTGCACGAACGTTAAAAGGTGCGCCGGGATACACGATTCGAGCCGTTTGGCTAGTTTCATAGTACTCCGTGTCAAATAGATTCTCAAAGTTGAGCTGCGCTCTCCAATTATCTCTTCGATAGTAAAGGGCAGCATCAGTGCGGAAATAGCTGGGTAGCTCAAATCCTGGTGGATCAAACGAAAATCCACTGCGTTCTGAAACATAGAGTAAGCCAAGCCCAAATCCTAAGCCTTGCAGATCACCGCTTTGAATTTCATAGGTTGTCCAGAGGCTAGCAGCGTGTTCTGGCACGTCATCTAAACGGCTGCCGATCTCAATATCGTTGTCTTCTGTGACTTCCGCATCCGTATAGTTATAAGCACCGATGATATTCCAACCGGGAAGAATTTCACCAACAATGTTGAATTCAATTCCCTGGCTGCGCTGTTCACCGACTTGAATTTGGAAATCCGAATCTTCTGGATCGCTCGTCGCCACATTGGCTTTGGTCAGGTAATAGGCAGCAAGGGTTGCAAATAAATCATCTGTGATGTCTGCCTTGATCCCAATTTCATACTGCGTACTCCGCTCTGGCACGAAGGCTTCTCCAGTCCGAGACAGCCCCGTCTGCGGCACAAAAGATTGGCTGTAGCTGGCATAGAGAGACAGCGGCTCGATCGGCTGATACACAATCCCAATTCGGGGACTAAAGGCATCATCGACTTGATCAACTACGCTGCCAAAGGACACTCCTTCTTGATCAACAATATCAAATCGCCCGCCAATCAGCAGATGTAAATTATCGAGCAAATCAATTTGATCTTGAATGTAAATCCCTAAATTATCAGTGCGAACGTTTTGAGAGAAGCTGGGCTGTAGCTCTGGAACTTCAATATCGTAATTGGGATCGAAGATATTGAGAGAGGGTAAGTCAGTGTCTCTTGAAGTATAAACACTGGTTCTGCGGTTTAGATCTAAACCAACCAGCAGCTGATGCTCGAGCGGCCCTGTAGCAAATTCTCCAATGACTTCTGTTTGCAGTCCATAGTCCTGTCGCAGAAAATCATCGTCTACATACTCCATTGGCAGCAAGCCATTCTCTGGCAGAGCGGTAGATTCCGTTTTTGTCCCATTTTGAAAATCACTGAAGAAGGAAAAGGCATTACGCACTCGCCAGTCATCGTTAAACTGATGCTCAAACGTGTATCCTGCCCGAACTTGCTGTTGCTCAAACTCATCAAGGTGGGGGTATCCCAAAAAGCGATCGATCGGCAGAACAAGCGAGCCATCGCTTAAAGCCGTGACACCGCGATCGAACACGGGATCATTGTACAGATACTCAAATTCAAAAGTGAGGGATGTATTGTCACTGATATTCCATCGCAGCACAGGGGCAATAAAGAATCGCTCAGTATGCACCTCATCTCGGAAGCTGCCAGAGTTTTGGTATGCCACATTGAGGCGATAGAGCAAGTCGCCATTGTCAGTCAAAGGTCCAGAGAGATCGATCGACGGTCGATAGAAGCTAAATTGCCCTACGGTAAACTCGGCGGCAAAATACGGCTCGCTCAAGGGTTGCTCTGTAACGATATTGACAACACCTCCAGGCTGCGTCTGCCCGAACAACACAGAAGCGGGTCCTCTGAGAACTTCAATGCGTTCAATATTGGCAGTTTCCGAAAGACCGTAGAAATCATTGCTGCGGAAGCCATTTCTGAAGTTGAAATCTTGCGTGAAGCCGCGCAGGATAAATGAGCCTGCTCCCGTACCGCCATAGTTGCCATCGGTTGTAACGCCTACATTCTGTAATGCATCCCGATATTCAACAATATTCTGGTCTTCCAAGACCTGTTGTGGGATCACCTGAATTGAAGCGGGAATATCACGAATGGGAGTATCTGTGCGAGTCGCAGTCGTTGCCTCAGGCGTATAGTAGTCGTCCTCGGTTTCGTCTCCCGTTGCCACCACCTGAATCGCTTCTTGATCTTGAGCAACTTCTGTTGCCGAACCTGTTGTGACACCCAACACTAAATTCTGTGCTTCTGCCCTCACATCAGCTGTAGGGGGTGCATTCAGTCCGGTAATCGCAACACGAATGCTGTTATCTCTGCGGTTGGTTACAGTAACGAGTGCAATGCCTTCGGCAGGATTCACCTGCTGAAATTCGTCGCCATCTGACAAGGACAGCACTGTGTTTGGAATATCAGCAATCAATGCATTGCCAATCACCGAGGTTTCGACGGGTGGCAAGGCTTCTGCTGCTTCCAAGACTAGCTCGAACCCATCTGCTGTTGCATTCAATTGCACGCCTGTTACTTGCACGATCGAGGCTTGCGCGATTTGCTCAACCCAGTCATCAACAGTTGTTGCAGCAGGTGCAATGTCGTTAAGACGAGGAATTGCTGAAGCTGAAGTTGATGTAGTCGAAATCGAAACAGCACGGTTGCCTTCTTCCTCAACACCCTGAGCCAGGGTAGACTGCGCTACGCTGAGCAACATGACACCGACTAACTTGAGAATCAATACCAGTTGAAAATTTTTCACAGTAAAATTCCAAACCTCACAGCCGAAATCAACAAGAAATAAACAATAAAGTTTCTGAAAGCACGCTCTACTGTTGAGCTACTTTCTAGCTATCTAGATAAATCTTTGGTTGGAGCTGTCAGTAATGCTACATCCTATCTGATATTACTTGATAATAGTTCCTAATAAGCAACCAAGTCTAAAAGTATCAGAATTGTGTCAGAACAATTTGGTCGTCTCAGGTTCGATCGGCTTCACGTTCACAGTTGGAGTTGGATAAAGCTGCCTGCTGATCTGTGTCGTGATCTGAAACATTCATTTCTACCATGCGTAATGACTCAACGGCATATCCGCCCATGCCAACCAGCATTAAAGTTACGGATGTGATCACGTACAGTAAAGCCATGCCTGCACCGGAACCTGTCCCGAATATTCCACCAAATGTTTTGGCTAAATAACCACCTGGCATCATTGCAGGTTCAAAGACAAAATCAGCGAGCGGTCCAGCAATTAAAGCAGCGATCGTCGAAATTAGAACGAGCAGCAGCGATCGGGTAGCAAACACGCGCCCTTGGATTTCTGGTTTGATTTTTGCCAACCAAATTGCTTCACTTGAACTGCCCAGTAATGGAAAGTTGAGCGACGAACAAAACTGTGCCGGTAGCCAAATTGACGGCAACTGCCCTAGCCCAAATAGAGTTTTGCTGATCCCTGCACCGATCATGCCCCCGAGAAACGCGTGAATCTTTTGCCGAAAACCACCCCCGATGCTGACAGCGATTGCGCCAATGACACCGCCAACACCCGCCATCGTAGACAAACTGGCTAAGATGGCTGCATTATTATTGCTGCGAGCTAGAATCATGGCTGAGTAAAGCGAACCGCCTAAGTCGTGAGCAAACCAAAACAGCAAACTGATCACAAGTAAAGTGAACAAGCCTGGTCTTGCAAACACATAGCGAAAGCCAGAAGAGATATCTTGCCAGAGACTTGCCTGGTTCTGAAGCTGGGTTTCAGAAACAACGGGCTGGGGAATTTGAGTTCGCAATACAGTGAAGATTGCAATGCTAAAGGTGAATAGATCAATCCATAGAATGCCAAATAAACCAATAATGTAATAGAGAACACCTGCCAGGGCAGGAGCAAAAATACTGGGTCCATAATGCAGCATTGAAACCATACTGCTGGCACGAGTATAGTGTTGCTTCGGTAACATCAGAGCGATTGACGTAGAAAAGGCAAGTTCTTGAATATTGCTGAAGATGCCGTTGATCGCACTTGTTATATAAAAGTGCCAAACCTGAAGATGTCCAGTGAGGTGGAGCAAGAGAATTGCAACAGTAGAGAGGGCTGCAACCGTATCGCTTAAGATGATGAGCTGTTTGCGGCTCCAACGTTGACCAAAGATCGGCCGGAGACCATCAACAATGACTCCAGCAAAAGGAGCAACCAAAAGGCTTGCCGCTTGGTTAAAAAAAACAATCAACGTGAGTGCAGTTGCTTGATCGGTAAGCTGCCATGCCCAGAGTGTGATGGCAAAACTAGTCATATAGCTACCGATCGTCGAAACAAACTGACCACTCCAGACAATGACGAAAATACGCATCTACCGTGAGCTAACGAGAGATGACATTGAGAGGAGTGGGGCTGATCGAAGTGCAGCAAAAGCAAGAGTCTGATTGCGATCGAGCCTGAAGGATTGGAAGTTGCACCATACAGTCTTAAGTGACGATTCTAACCGGGGGTCAAGTTTTAGAAACCATAAAAGCTTATTGCAAGCAATTTGCAATACTTGAACTACTTATAGCAGGTTCATTGCCTCTGTTCAAGATTTGCTCTTAAATTTCCTGGCTGCACGGCTACTGGTTTTTAATGATCTAATTTTCCAGAATGTTTTTTTAGATCTTTTGCAGTTCGAGTCGGAACGCTGCTAGAAAAATTTCCTAATAGAGCTTGTCAGAAGTAGAGATTTGCCGTAAGGTATCAATGATTTAATGCGAATTAGATGCAATAGGCAGAAGTCACTTCAAGAGGAAGACTAGAACAGGAAGGCTAGAACTGCAAAGAGTCCTATGAACCAGTCCCCCACAGACATTTCAGAAATTTTCCACAACCTATCAGGATTCCGATATTGTTTATCCAGTCGCGCCAATCAACTTGAGGGCGAAGGTTTCCTATACGTTACTAATTAGGAGAAATCGCTGTGAGAACTCGACAATGGTGGAATTGGCTTAAACGATCGCTTTTAATCTGCATGACATTTGCGCTGGTCACGGCTTGCCAAAGTTCTGGTCCTCGCAATCTAGCTGTTAATCGTGATCAAGCAAATCAATCAATCGAATCTCCTGCATCCTGTCGGATGGTCTCTCATGAGGTAGGAGAAACTGAAATCTGTGGACAACCTCAGCGAGTCGCCGCGCTCAGTCCCCATATTCTGGATTCTATTCTGGCACTGGGAGTACAGCCTGTGGCTTATGCCGAAGTAACTGCCCTGAACCTGAAGAAATTTGACAATCCAAGTCAACAGATTCCTTATCTGGGCGATCGCGTTACAACACAACCTGTGAACCTGGGCGATCGAAAAAGTCCATCGCTGGAGAAACTGGCTCTCATCAAACCCGATTTGATTCTTGGTGAGAATTGGTCAATCGAAAGCCAGTACAAACTGCTTAATCAAATTGCGCCGACTTTGTTGTTTACAGACATGAAAGACAACAAGCAAGTCTGGTTTCATGACATTCAGCCTATTGCGAAAGCACTAGATCGGGAACAAGAAGCTGAACAGTTATTAGCTGCCCATGCTGAACAATTAAGAACAGTTCGATCGCAGCTAAAACCCGTTGTTAACGCTTATCCTAATGTTTTAATTTTGGCAGTCAATACATTGTTGAATGATGTAGCGATTGCTGCTGATAGTACCGCAGGGCGTTTGCTAGAGGAAATCGGATTTCATCTGGTTCTTCCTAAAGCTGTTCCAGCAGGAGAAACGCGATGGATGCAAACTTCGGTGGAACTCTTGCCTACCCTCAACGCGGATATTGTTTTGGTGATTGCCTGGGATTTTTCAGACCCTTATAATCCCAAAGACCCGCTCAGAATGAAATGGGATCAAAACCCTATACTCAAAAAGATTCCAGCGTCCCAGTTTGGTCGAATCTTCTTTGTAAATTATCAACTCTGGGGTAGTGTTACCCGTGGACCAATTACAGATGAACTGATTTTAAAGCAGCTACCTGAAATGTTCCTCCCTTTATTATCTAAAAGTTGATGATGTTATCTAAAAGTTGATAATGCGCCTATGCGATCGAATCGATCCTTGTCATAGGCAATTTCTCTGTCGCCCACGGAAAGATTTTCTTTCCACTGTTGCCAATAGGTTTCGTAGGTGATCGTTTCTGCCATACCAATCTTGTTGCAGGAACGTTCTTTCACAAATCATCTCTGACTAATGTTCTTTGGCTGATCGGAATACACATCGGCGTTCCTGCGATCGGGTCGGGCACAATGCGGCTCTCTAACCCAAAGACCTCCCGCACCATTGCCTCGGTCATCACTTCAACAGGAGAACCCTGAGCATAGATGTGTCCCTGCTTCATTGCGACCAAGTAATCGGCATAGCGACAGGCTTGATTCAGATCATGCAATACCATCACGACCGTCTGTCCCCTGGTTTGATTCAGGTCATACAGTAAATCCAGCACTTCGATTTGATGCGCTAAATCCAAAAACGTGGTGGGTTCATCCAGTAACAAAATGGGTGTATTCTGCGCCAGAGCCATTGCGATCCAGGCACGCTGTCGCTGTCCACCCGAAAGGCTATCGAGCGGGCGATCGCCCAATTCCGTTATCCCGGTCATTGCCAATGCCTGTTCCATGAACTGCTCATCCTCCTTTGACCACTGCTGAAACCAGCTTTGATGGGGATAGCGTCCCTGCGCCACTAGCTCTCGTACCGTTAAGCCCTCGGGGGCGATCGGACTTTGAGGTAACATGCCTAACTGTTTGGCAACTTCTTTGCTTGCAAGTTGGGCGATCGCAGTTCCATTCAGGTAGACAATGCCGCTTTGGGGCTTTAACAGTCGTGCCAGTCCTTTGAGCAATGTCGATTTACCGCAGCCATTTGCCCCGACCAGAGCCGTAATGCGATGAATCGGAATGTCTACGTTTAACTCCCGGATAATGGCCGTGCGATCGTATGACAGAGTGAGTTTTCGAGTGGTGAATGCTGTTTCCATTGATATTGGAGGGCTAATTGTAGAAGGACAGAGTGCAGAAGTGGAAATGTTCTTACGCATTTCGGTTGCGGTAGAGCAGATACAGAAAATAAGGTGCGCCAACTGCAGCTGTCACGACACCACACGGAAGTTCGATCGGCGCAAACAGCGATCGTCCTAAAAAATCCGCTAAGGCAACAATCAGCCCTCCCAGCAGGGCAGCAGTTGGGATCAAGCTTTCGTGCGATGTACCGACTAATTGACGAGCTAAATGGGGAGCCATCAACCCCACAAAGCCGATCGTTCCTGCCGTTGCCACACTTGCCCCTGCTAACGCCACGCTGATGAGCAATAAAAGCCCCCGCTGCCACTCCACTCGGCTCCCCAGCCCCCGTGCAACCTCATCCCCTAAATTGAGGGTGTTTAGCTCACGCGCACTCACCAGAGCGAGGGGAAGCAATACAATCAGCCAGGGAAGCAATGCCTGAATATGCTCCCATGTGCGTCCGTAGACACTTCCAGCTAACCAGACTAACGCCTGACTCACATCGTTTATATTGCCAAAGGTGATCATCAAGCTAGTAAAAGCGGAGGCGATTGCCTCGATGCCCACACCAACCAAAATGAAGCGAATGGGTAAACTTCCGCCATTCCACGACAGCCAATACACTAGCAAAGCGGCAATCAAGGCTCCTGTAAAAGCTACGATCGGTAGGAGAGATACCGGAATCGCAGGAAACAGCACAATGAGCGTCACGGCTGCTAATCCTGCCCCTGCCACAACGCCCACAATTTCAGGGGCTGCTAGAGGATTGCGCGTCAGTCCCTGCAAAATCGTTCCGGCAACGGCCAACGCCATTCCGACTAAAAAGGCAACAATAACTCGCGGCAACCGTAATGTATAAATGACGAAGCCATAATCAGAATTACTTGTATCGAATCCCAGAAGTGTCTTGATGACACTCAGCGGCGAAATTGGATATTCTCCATATCCCAAACTCAAGACCAGCACAGCAAATGAGATCACCGCAAGGGCAAACACGATCGCAGGCACTCTTCGATCAACTCGAATTGACAGCGGTACTTGTTTTGAGCGAAGCACTAACCAGGATGAAGGCATGGATTTAAACCTGTCACTGTTTTACGTTGAGCCGCGCGAGATACATGAAAAATGGCGCACCAATGAGTGCCATCACGATCCCCACGGGCAATTCCTGCGGCTTGATGATGAGTCGTCCTACGAGATCCGCGATCGATAAAAGCACAGCACCCCAGATTGCTGAATAGGGCAGTATCCAGCGATAATCAACCCCCACCCAAAAGCGAACCACGTGGGGAATGACTAAACCGATAAAGCCGATCGGTCCTGCGAGAGCGACTGCACTGCCACTTAACAAAACAACGATGATAGAGGCGATCGCCTTAACCCATCCGACTCGCAGCCCCAGCCCCTTCGCAACTTCTTCGCCCAACGTGAGTGCCGTGATTTGCTTGCCCATGCCAAAGGCAACCACCAGCCCAATGCAAAGGTACGGTAGAACTTGCAGCAGCACATTGAAGTCTCGCCCGGCGACCGATCCGGCTAGCCAAAAACGAACTTCGTCCAGGGTGCGCTGATTCAAAATCAAGATTCCCGTGGTGAGCGCAGACAGCAGATAAGTTAAAACAGACCCTGCCAGAATCAGCTTTAGCGGCGTTGCCCCGCTTCGTCCCAGTGAACCGAGGGTATAAACTGCAATTGCAGCGATCGCTCCTCCGGCAAAAGCAGCCCAGGTGTAAACCTGGATCGACCCAGTTCCAGCCAGAAAAGTCGTAACCACCACGGCAAGAGTAGCTCCAGCACTGATCCCCAAAATTCCCGGATCTGCCAGCGCGTTGCGCGTTAACCCTTGCATTAGTGCTCCCGCAACTCCCAAAGCGGCTCCGACCACGAGCGCAATTAGGACTCTGGGCAGCCGTACGGTTGTAATAATCAGATGATTTGTTGAACCATCAAATGCGGTGAGTGATTCCCAAACGGTTCCAAAATCAATGTCTGCTGCGCCTAGTGTCACGCTAATCACAAGGCAGCCGACCAGCAGCACAGCGCTAAGCCCCAAACCCAGCAACCGCATGGTCACAAGTTGATTGCCGTTTACCCGTTTATCCATCACTGATCCACGCTTTAAGGACGACGAGCTGAAATGCCTAGCTTTACTCCTTGAACCGATCGCAACTGATCCATCACTGCAATCACCTGTCCATGTTCGACTTTTTCGTCAGCATTAATCACCACTAGTCGCTCTTGATTACCAATTAATGCTTTCACGCGATTGGCTAAATCATTCACCTGAATGGGCTGACGATCGAGAAATACATCTCCCTCACGATCGATCGTGACAGTAAGCTTACTCTGCTGCTGAGATTGAGCCGTTTGTGCTTGCGGTAAATTGACAGGAAGCCCTTCAGAACGACTCAAAAACAACGATGACATGATAAAAAACGTCAGAATTGCAAAGACAACATCGATCATCGGCACGATGTTGATATAAGGCAGATCATCAGGCTCTTCAGGAATATTCATAGCGATTCACTCATTGCTTTCGATGCAGAACCAAATCCTTCATAGCGGCCTAGATGCAAAACTTCAAGCTGGCTGCCAAACTCCTGAATCATGGCAACCTGCCGTCGATAAAATCCTCGAAACAGACTGCTAAAAAATAAGGCAAATAACGCCACGATTAAGCCTGCTGCGGTAGACACTAATGCTTCGCTAATGCCTCCTGTCACTTGCAATGCACTCTCGCTACCTCCTCCACCCAGATCAATCGCACCAAAGGATTGAATCAACCCTAAGACCGTTCCTAACAATCCCAACAGGGGAGCTGCGGTAATAATGAGGTCAAAAATGGAGTTGAATCGTCGCAGGATCGGAAGTTCTGCCTGTGTTGATCCTTCTAAGGTGAGGCGAAAAGCATGGGGAGGAAAATGATCGACTTCCAACGCCTCTAGAAAGATTCGAGCAATGGGCAAATCAGCATTCTGCTTGAGTTTCAACAATGCTGCGTCAAAATCATGCTGGTAAATTCGCAGCACGTCACGCGCAACCTGCCGTTGACGACGAGTAATCCGAAACCAAAAAACAAGACGCTCCACAATGAGGGCGATCGCCACGATCGAAAATGCCAGCAGGGGAAACATCACAATTCCGCCTGCCCAAAACAGTTCAATAATTAGCATTTCAAACTTCCATTGGCTACAGCCAACTCAGAGAGCTGGCAGACTAAGGATTGCTTACTGATAATTAATCTCAAGAAGAGAGTATAGGATGGCGCATCTTATGTCAATACTTCTCAAAATGTACTTACCAATTTACCGGACGATTTTCTAATCTAAGGCAGTCTTTGAACTGTGCACGATCCTCAAACCGAGTAGGTAGTAAGGTCTGCAAAACTGCAAAAAAGTAGCCGAATTAGCGAAATAAATAATTATATTGACAGGAAGACAGCCCAATCTTAGGATGAGCAAATTGTAGTAAATATTCTCAACAGTCGGTAGGTAGAGCGAATGACGTTTTCAGATACAGTCGCTCAACAGCGCGAAAAGCAAGCAAGAACGCTCAGGCGATTCATTATGGTCAGCCTCGCGGGATCAGTTACCCTGCATAGCGGCGGCTTGTTTCTTAAAATCAGCGATCTTTGGAAGCCAGATGAGCAAGTATCCGAAGAAATAACGATCGTGGTCACTGAAGAGGACGAAACGGAAACCTCGATCGCGCCTGAAGACGAGTCGGGTGGCTCGGGTAGTGGCTCAGATGGTGGCTCAGGGTTTGCAGCATCAGAACCCTCCATGCAGTTCAACGAATCTGCCGCTGTTGTTCAGCCTGCTGCTCCTGCTCCAGCCATTGAACCACTTCCAGAAGAACCGCTCTCAGAAGAATCCCCAGAAGAACCCCCAGAAGAACGCATCCCTGTGCCGCTTGCAGAAGACGTGATTCCAGAACCCGCTACACCTGCGGAAGCACCTACCGAAACTGCAGAAGAATCGCCCCCTGCACCTTCACAAACGATCGCTAGCCCAGCCCCCAATCCTCGTAACTTGAGCGATCTGCTCTCAGAGATACGGCGGGCAAGACAGCAGACAGGCGAATCCGCAACCGCCGCAGGTCAATTTGATTTGGGAAATGGTTTGGGAAATGGTTTGGGAAGTGGTACGGGGAACGGTTCCGGAAATGGATCAGGGAACGATTCTGGAAACGGTTCCGGAAATGGATCAGGGAATGGTTCCGGAAATGGATCAGCAACTGCTGCTGCACCCACTCGTCCGGAACCGATCACCCCGCCTGCAACCCAAGGCAGCCGATCGCGCGAAATTTCCTGTCGCGGCTGTGATTTTGACTATCCGGAAGAAGCAGATGGCGCAGAAGGAACGGCTCAGGTAATTGTGGAAACCGATGACCAAGGGCGCGTTGTTTCTGTAATGCTTTCACGCTCTAGCGGTAATGCTGCGCTGGATCAGGCTGCTTTAGAGCAAGCAAGGCGTCAAGTTCAGCTCAACAACGCTAGGGCCGGAGAGAGCTATCCGATCGATGTTGACTTTGTCCAGCCCAACTCGGAAGCAGCAGAACGAGTTAGAGAACGAGGCGATCGACGCAGTATCACGGTGTCTGATCCTGAACCTGCGATTGAAACACCTGCTCCGACTGCCACTACAGACCCATCTCCAGAACCCACTTTGTCTAGTGAGCCATTCCCAATTCCAGAGCCGTCTATTAGTCCAGAACCCTCGATCGCTCCTGATGCGGAACTGCGCCCTTCCGATACAGGAAACTCTGAACCCGCAGACAATAATCCTGTCTCTGAACCCGCAGCAGCTTCCGACTCACCTTCAGAAATTTCATCTCCCTCTGAGCCGGTAGACTCCACACTCCCTGCTTCCGAACCTGAACCGATTGCGATTCCTGAGCCTGAACCTGAACCAATCTCAATTCCTGAGCCTGCACCCGAACCAGTTCCGATTCCTGAACCAGCTTCTGAGCCTGAACCAGTTCTCCCTCCTGAAGCGGATGCCCCGCCTGAACCATAATCCGATTTGGTTCATACCCGTTATCCACAGCAATATCAAGTTCTTGACTACTCTGCTGCGATCGAGATTCTTTCGATTTCGGTTTCTGGGACGGCAATCACTCCTCTAGTGCCAGGTCTCAGTAGAAGGCGTAGCGGCAATACTAGCGAACATTGAGCAGAATGATTTGGGCAAAAAATGCCGCCATTTAAGCCGCCATTTAAACAGAGCAGGAGTAAACATCGGAGGGCAGGGAGGAGAGTATAGTCCTGCTTACCTTACCATTCGCTGCTTTTTGCGACACACCTTCTGCTTGATCAAGTAACCCTCCTGCTCATTCTGTCTCGAATGGCTAAAGTAATCCGCAATACAAACTGTGGGTTAGCCCCTCTTTATGATCTTGTAGCTTTGTTTCTGGTTTCGCGAAACAACTATGTCTGATCCCAAAGAGTATTCTCATCACGCATCTCATTGTCCAACCTGTGGTCGTGCTAATTCTCATGCTCATTCCCACACTCCAGCTTCCCCGATCGAGGATGAACCGGAAGACTCCCCTTCTCCCCCTACCGGCTACCTCTCGAAACAGTCCAGGCGGGCATTCCTCACATCGCTAGGCGCGGCGACAGCACTGGGGTTGAGTCAGGTCGGCTTTCGTCGTGATCCGGCTGAGGCGAAAGCCGATTTAATGGCAATGGCAGATACGATCCGTGATGCGGGCAACCTGCACATTTTGAAAGCAACCCCACAGAATTGCTTCTGGGGTTACTTCGATCGCGATCAGCCGCCTGTTCTAAGTGTCAGCTCCGGAGACATTATTTACATTGAAGCACTGACGCACCATGCCGGAGATGCGCCGGATGTGTTGATGGACGATGGCGTGCGAGCCGTGTATGAGCAAGTCACCGATCGGGGTCCAGGGGTTCACATTATGACCGGACCGATCGAAGTGAAAGGGGCAGAACCGGGCGATACCCTGATGGTTCGCATCCTCAAGACTCAGCCGCGCCTGCCCTACGGCAGCAACATCGCCGCTCACTGGGGCTATTTGTATGATGCATTTCAGAAGGAGCGCATCACGATCTACAAGCTCGACTTTGAGGCAAATCTGGCACGTCCGGATTTTGCGTTCGACTTCAAGGCGCGTCCCAAGTATGATACCCCAGGTTTTATCTCCACGCCTGACCCGGCAGCACGCCAGCCATTCCAGAGCAAAATCGCCATTCCCATGCGTCCGCACTTTGGCGTCATGGGTGTTGCGCCTGGGGAAAGCGGACGGATTAACAGCATTCCGCCCGGAAATTTTGGTGGCAATATTGATAACTGGCGCATCGGTGCAGGCGGCACCATGTATTATCCCGTCTTTAACCAGGGGGCGAAATTCTTTGTGGGCGACCCGCACATGGCGCAGGGCGACGCAGAACTGTCAGGAACGGCGATCGAGGCATCGCTGAACGGCTACTTCCAAGTGTTTGTGCTGAAGGATTTCCCGATTACGAACCCGATTCTGGAAACGGAAAGCCACTGGATTACCCACGGTTTCAACGAAGACCTGAACAAAGCGATGCGTCAGTCCGCAGACCAGATGTTGGATTTTCTGGTGAACAAGCGACGCATGAATCCCGATGAAGCATACACAATGATTTCAGCGGGGGTAGACTTTGGCGTAACACAAGTGGTGGATATGCGTCAGGGCTGTCATGCGGCGGTGCCCAAGAGCCTTTTTATGCCGAGCTAACGGCAAGATCGTGATCCTTGAGAATCGCTGCATCTTCAGGCGAGTGAAACATTGTTTTAGGCAACGGACGATCACTTGAGGAGCAGCGTTCTTATCGCGGGAATAGCCCATGCAACTAAAATGACAAAATTGTCAGAACTGAGTATTCAAATCCCATCTCTTCTTCATAAATATATCTTCTCTCCCTTTTTCTTTGTTAACCAGCTTGAAAGATCGCTTATCGTTCATTAACTCGTTCTATAAATCGTTCTTTTTTCTCCAATAGAAACACTACTTCTGCCATATAGGGAATGGCTAATTAGCTCGCAGAACAAGGGCTTGGACTTGGAGCAGGGCTAGCTAACAATTCGCTTCACTCGCCGCTAGTGGCTTTTCGAACCAGAATATCGAGTGCCATGACATGGGATGCGCCTGAGAGACCCACTCCAAATAATGGAATCAAGGCAATAGGATAAGTCGCAATTGTCTCCATCATAGGAACTTGAAGCAATGCAAAGGTTAAACCTGTGCCAACCGCAGTCACAAAATCTGCTAGACCAAAGAGGTGAAAGCCCCAGTATTTCCAATCACTCTTTGGCAATGCGACTACCACGAGTACCAACAGTCCCGCTGCTAAATCCCCCCAAGCTGCATTTCGCACAAAGGTAGATGGTAACAAATGTTGACTACCGTAATAAAAGAAAATGAGCGCTGCTGGAATGCGCCAAATGTGAAATAGGGTTAGGTAATTGAGATGGAGTCCCTGGATATAGGTTTGGAAGACTGAGTTCCCGTAATAAATTGCTAGAGGCAGAGTGATGCCCATTGCAACGAGCAAGGCAAACCACGGTAGGGGAAATGTGCTAAAGAGTCCGAAATAGCTGCCGACTGCCACACCCAATCCCCAAACGCTAATGATGGAAAGTAACCGTTGCGTGATTTGATTACGTTGATTTAAGGATAGAGAAATCATAGAAGTCTCCAAATTTGATTGAACGATTTGACAGGAATTTTTCAGGAGATTCAGACGAAACGAAGGTTTTTTCAGTGTATATACACTCTTTATGGAAAAATTTTAGACTCAGCGAATTAGCGCGATCGTCTCAGCTAAATGTGAAAGCAGAGCACTCCATCGCTCTTGCCCAAGCACCTCCTCCACACTATCTTGAGCTTGTTTCCACAACGGCAGTGCCTTTGCTAACGCAGCTTTTCCGTTAGGTGTTAGGCTAACTACCCGAGTTCGCTGGTCTTGCCCAGGCTCAGATTTCAACCATTCCTCGCGTTCAAGCGGTTTGAGATTCCGGGTTAAGGTAGTACGATCCATCACTAGAATCTCCGCCAACTCATTGATCGTTCCCGATTTCGCCAGTGCTACAGCTACAAGAATTGTGAATTGAGTAATGAGCAATCCGCTCGGCTTGAGAATTTCATCAAAGTGTTGCGTGATAACACGAGAAGTTTTTCGGAGATTGAAACAGGCGCAGGTTGATACCACTTGACCTAGTTCAGTTGAGTTAATTGGGTCGATGTGTTTCTTCATACTTTTAAGTGTATATGCACTTGTTCTAAATATCAAGAGGCTGCATGAAATCTGCTGCTCAGCGACCATTTCAAAACTTTGTCTCACTGAGAGCCTCAAAACAACTAGCCTCAGACACCCCCTCAGACACCAACAGATCCGTTTTAAGCAACCGCCACAACCCGAAACGCAAGCGGCAAAACGCTAGAGTTGAGCTGACGCACTTCATCTTCAAGCTTAACTGGTCGGCTTTGATATTCGGCTCTAACCCAGTGTTCGGCTACTTTGAAGCTTGGTCTGATTTTACGTAAAAAGCAGTGCGGGAGGGAGAGTTCGTTGGGCTGACGTTAGATGCAGACAACCAGGCTGAACTGACCGAAGAACAGATTAAATCCTGGATAGTCCAACTTAAGACAGAGCTTGGTGTATGACCCCTTGACTTTCCAGTGGACTGGAAGCTTCAAGATGAAGCTAAGGACTTAACCCCTTTTAGTCCTGCGTTCAGGAGGTGCTGTTATGCTTGTCACTACAGAAAAGCGACTCAAAATTGGTGAAGTGGCTGAGACCAGTCAATTGCCGATTAAAACCATTCGCTACTACGAAGAATTAGGATTGCTAACCCCCACTGTGAGCCGTTCAGGATCCAACTACCGTCTGTTTGAGCCAAGCGTTCTTCAGCGGCTGGCATTCATCCGGCAATCCCAGGCTTTGGGACTTAGCTTACGCGAAATTCAGGATATCCTTCAGGTTCACGACGCGGGGCAACTTCCCTGCGATGAGGTCAAACAGAATCTTCAGCGTAAAGTGCAGCAAATCCATGAGCAGATTGCATCACTCGAACTCCTGCGATCGCAATTAACTCAGTTGCTCAACGGCTGGCAGGAGTTTCCTCAATCTGAAGTCACGGAAGAAACAATCTGCCCCAATCTCGATACCGTTCCAGACTCCCTTTCTGACCTAGCCCATTGGCAAACTGCTTTGAAAAATTAATCATTTCTCCCTTGACTCTCCTGTCTACTGGAAGCATCACACTGAAATTTATCCACTTATATCAACAGTTTGAGACATTGACCGTTTGAGGATAACCACAATGACGCTACAGCTTACCGTTCCTAACATGGCTTGCTCTGCCTGTGCAACCACAATCACGAAGGCAGTTAAGGCGGTTAGCGCTTCACGCAACTCCCAAGGAACCGCTCCTGCTGCCCAAATCAACGCTGATCCCAAATTAAAACAGGTCAACATCGATACTTAGGCAAACGAAGCAGCCGTTCGAGACGCAATCGTTACTGCTGGATACACGATCGCTTGATTGTCCGCTTTCCATACTGCACAAGCTTTTGAAGGAGATGATTTATGGCATCAGACCAAGCAACGTTAAAACTACGCGGTATGAGTTGCGCTTCCTGTGCCAATAACATTGAGCAGGTAATCAAATCAGTTCCGGGCGTAACGGAATGCTCCGTCAACTTCGGAGCCGAGCAAGCCAGCATCGTCTACGACCCTCAGCACACCGACCTGGGAAAAATTCAGAATGCCGTGAGCGAGGCCGGCTATTCCTCCTTCTCTCTACAAGAGCAGGAAATGGTGACGGGTGAAGACGATGCTGAAAAAGCGGCTCGATTGGCAGAAAGTCGTGACCTAAGGCGCAAAGTCTGGGTTGGCGGCATGATTAGCGCGATTCTGATGATTGGCGGACTGCCCACGATGACGGGACTGCATCTTCCGTTGATTCCTGCCTGGCTGCACAACTTCTGGCTTCAGGCAGTGCTGACGGCTCCGGTGCTGTTCTGGTGCGGTCAACAGTTCTTTGTGAATGGCTGGAAAGCGTTCAAACGCCACAACGCCACAATGGACACTCTGATTGCTCTGGGAACGAGTGCTGCTTACTTTTATTCGCTGTTCGTCACGATCTTTCCCGAATTTCTCACCGCCCAGGGGCTGGCTCCGGCAGTTTACTACGAAGTTGCGGCGATCGTTATTACCCTGATTTTATTGGGGCGACTGTTTGAGAACCGGGCAAGGGGACAAACCTCCGAAGCGATTCGGAAACTAATGGGCTTGCAGGCGCGGACTGCCCGCATCGTTCGTAACGGCAAAGAGCAGGAAGTACCAATCAATGAGGTGTTGCCAGGTGATATCGTTGCGGTGCGTCCTGGCGAGAAGATTCCGGTGGACGGAGAGATTGTTAATGGTGCTTCCACGCTCGACGAGTCGATGGTGACCGGGGAAAGCATTCCGGTTAAAAAGCAGGCAGGCGATGAAGTGATCGGCGCGACCATTAATAAAACAGGCAGTTTTCAGTTTCGCGCGACGCGAGTGGGAAAGGATACATTCCTCGCGCAGATCGTCAAACTGGTACAGGAAGCGCAGGGATCAAAAGCTCCGATTCAGCGACTTGCAGATCAGGTGACGGGCTGGTTCGTCCCCGTGGTGATTGCGATCGCCTTGCTCACCTTCCTAATCTGGTTCAACGTCATGGGCAACCTGACGCTGGCAATTATCACCACGGTTGAAGTTCTGATTATTGCCTGCCCCTGTGCGTTAGGACTGGCTACACCAACCTCGATTATGGTGGGCACGGGGAAAGGCGCAGAAAACGGAATTTTAATCAAAGGAGCTGAAAGTTTAGAGCTGGCACACAAAATTCAGACGATCGTGTTAGACAAAACGGGAACGCTGACGCAGGGTAAACCCACGGTCACAAATTTCATCACCGTGAACGGAACTGCGAACGGCAACGAGATAAAACTCATACAGCTTGCTGCATCCCTTGAACGTAATTCAGAACATCCCCTCGCAGAAGCCGTGGTACGCTATGCCGAATCTCAGCAGGTTGAACTAAAAGACGTTCAGGAGTTTGAGGCGATCGCTGGAAGCGGCGTTGAGGGATACGTTTCTGGTCATCTGGTGCAGATTGGTACGGGACGCTGGATGCGTGAACTAAACATTGATACGCAAGCTCTCCAGGAACACAAAGATCAGCTCGAAGCTGCCGGAAAAACTGCCGTCTGGCTGGCAGTGGATGGCAAAATGCAGGGCGTAGTCGGCATCGCAGATGCCCTGAAACCTTCTTCTATAGCGGCAGTACGCGCCCTCAAGCGATTAGGTTTGCAGGTCGTGATGCTCACAGGCGACAACCAGCGCACCGCAGAAGCGATTGCCCGCGAAGTGGGAATTGTCCGAGTCCTGGCAGAAGTCCGTCCTGACCAGAAGGCCGCTACTGTTCAATCGCTCCAGTCGGAAGGCAAGATTGTTGCAATGGTGGGAGACGGCATCAACGATGCGCCTGCCCTAGCTCAAGCCGATGTCGGAATTGCGATCGGAACTGGAACCGATGTGGCGATCGCTGCCAGTGACATCACGCTCATTTCAGGCGACTTGCAGGGGATCGTGACCGCCATTCAACTCTCGCGCGCCACGCTGCGAAACATTCGGCAAAACCTGTTTTTTGCTTTCGTCTACAACGTCGCTGGCATTCCGATCGCCGCTGGCATCCTGTATCCGTTCTTCGGCTGGCTGCTCAGTCCTGTAATTGCAGGTGCAGCAATGGCATTCAGTTCGGTATCTGTAGTCAGCAATGCCCTGCGTCTGCGAAATTTTCAGCCTAAGCACATTCAGTAGAAGGATGATAGAACGATGAAATTCCGTCGATTAATTGGAACGCTGGCAGGCTTTGGGCTAGTGTTTGGAGGGGGTGGGACGATTGCATTAACCGTTGTGGAAGCAGGTGTTGCCGCTCCTGAAGCCAGCATGGAAATGCCACATGGTTCGACCTCTACACCAGAATTCCAGAAAATTGAGCAACCTCTGGGCGTAAAGCTGGGAGTCACCGCAGGCGGAGTGGGTTTGATCGGATTGGAACTGTGGTGGTTTTTGGGAAGGAAACCCAGATCGCAAAAGGCACAGTCTCAAAAAGGTATTCAGGAACTTGATATTGCAGTTGATGGTGGCTATGAGCCAAATCGCATCGTGGTTCAGGCAGGGCAACCGGTGCGGCTCAACTTCTTCCGCAAAGATCCCACCCGTTGTTTAGAGCAGGTTCTCATCCCAGACTTTCGGATTGCGAAAGACCTGCCGTTCAATAAACGCACGGCGATCGAATTTACCCCCCAGCAGCCCGGTGACTATCCCTTTACCTGCGGCATGAATATGTATCGCGGTGTGATTCAAGTCGTGAATTCAAACCGTCAATCGACTTCTCCAGAAGCCAACCCGCACTGTTTCATGCCTAAACTCGAACCTTTACAGTAAGAAGAATTCGGCAATATCCCGAAAGCTGAGCTTGTAGCGCAACCGACACAGCAGCACTTGGAACACGATATCAGCGGGCACCTCAATGAAGTTGAAGGTTGAGGGCAGTAGTCAGTTTATCAAGCCGGGGCTCCTACCCTCAATTTGAGTACCCAGTTCTGGCAGTTTCCTTGCATCCGATAAACAGAGCCGAGCAAAGCCCGGCTTAGTTACGATAGGCTTGCTACAAGGTTATCTATCGCGTTTAAGCGAATTCACTTGCTGTGATCAGATCAGCATCAACTCCTTTCAAAACTACTAACACGTCCTTATCCAGCAGAATACGAGTATTCTGTCCAACTTGAGTAATTATCAAATCATCAAATTGGACTTCCTGACTCAGCTTAAGCTGGTCTAATTCAACTTTGTAATCTTCAATCACATCTCTTCCCAAACCTGTCTTCAGAATGAATGTCTTCCCTATATTTCGATCGCTACCAGTTCCTCCATAAAGTAATTTATCAACAGCTGTGAGATCGGGTGTTGTACCAGGTGTTTTGCGGTACTTTGTAGCTTGCTCAAAGTCGAAAGCGTAGCCTAAAATTTCTGCTTCACCGTAGTAATCTCCCATAAAACTGAGGGAAGCAGGAGCACTGCCCTTCGTATATCCCATTGGAACTGTGACAACGGGTAAGCCCATCACGTTTGATTCAGCATCAGCGTTTCGATTAAAGGGAATAGGTCCTGTTGGTCCAGATTCATCTGGGATTGCAGCACGTAGAGTCGGAAACACAAACGCATCAATACCCTGTTTTTTAACAAAGGGTTCAAAATCATTGACGCGCCATTGCTCCAATGCTTTCAGAACAGTCTGTAGGGCTTCGTCTTCAAATGAGCGAGGGGTTCCTTTTTCAAGAGCTTCTAGAGTTTGAACTAGAGCAGTATCGGAAAACTCTCCAGTAATCGCAGTTTTTACATCTAGCAGTGAGTCAATTTCTGGATTGTTGAGATCTTTGATAAATTCTTCCAGATAGTAGGCAGCGCTTTCTCGATTCCAATTAGGAAACTGTTCGTCGGACCAGCCATAATCCCACTCTTCCTCACGATTGATCCATTTAGAAAGGTAAGGGGCTGTGTCTACCTCAATTACAGTTGCGCCCTGCTCTTTCAGAGTTTGCTTGGCATCCTCAAATAGCTTTTCAATTTCAGGATCAAGCTCAAATCCTTCTCCCAATTTTTGATCCTTACCAACATATATTTTGGGAACGGCAAGAACTTTTCCTTCTAATGCCTTTTCGTTCAAAATCTCTGGCGATGCGTAGGACTCTGGGCGATCGTTAGCTCCCTCTGGTTTATAGGAATACCAGAGATCTTCCGGATCTTCCTGCACCAGTACATCCATCATGATTGCTGTGTCTGTCACACTGCGCGTCATGGGACCAATCACATCCCGGAATGGGGAAAGTGGAATAGTTCCATCAACTGAGACAAGTCCCCGGCTCGGCTTAATTCCGACAAGCGAATTTGCTGCACTGGGGATAACGATCGATCCTCCCGTTTCACCCCCCATTCCTGCAATTGCAAAGTTTGCTGCGATCGCAGATCCAGTACCAGAGCTTGATCCTCCTGTTTCCTTGTTCAGATTGTAGGGATTGCGAGTGCCACCAAACAAGTTGCTAAAGCCGCGAACACCACTGGCAAAGCTGTCCATGTTTGTTTTGCCCAGGATAATCGCGCCTGCTTCTCGCAATTTCTCTACTACAAATGCATCGTCGTCTGAAACAAAATTCTCAAAACCTCGAACTGCACCTGTGGTTGCTAATCCTGCTACGTTGTATGAATCCTTGACCATTATGGGAACGCCGTGCAGTGGTCCAAGAATTGTGCCTTCGGCGCGCAACTGGTCTAGTCTTTCAGCCTGTTCAAGTGCATCGGGACTGAGAGTAGCAACGGAGTTGAGATAGGTTCCGGTTAGTTCATCGTCATATATTGAAATTCGATCGAGATAGTACTGAGTTAACTCTACAGCTGAGAGTTCTCCGCTCGCCATTGCAGCTTGTGCTTCTGAAATGGTTAAGTCCAACAATGAAGGCTTAGATGTCATAGAACAAATCTCCTCAACTGGAAATACTAGTAGTTAAAAGCAGCAGAAAAGTGTGCCTCATTACAACTTCTAGAAAGTCTTGAATTTTCAAAATGAAGGTTGAGGCAAAGGGTGACTCGAACCGTTTCCAAAGTTCCCTAAGCTTGAGAAACTTTAAATGAAAACTGAGTCAGGAATCCTCTGGAACTACAGGCTGCAAGATGAATGCAGCACATTGAATACTCTCAAAGCATCTTCTAAACAAACACAAAGTTATTTGCTGTTAATGCATCTGTCTCAGTATTCAACAGCGTTGCTACAACTGCATCGCCCACACGGATATCTGTATTTTGCCCGACTTGGCTGAAGGACAAATCTGTGAAACACAGGCTTAAATCACTAATTCCAATCACGTCCGCTCCAATCTCATAATCTGCGATCGTGTTTTTGCTGACTGGTAATTTTGCCTTAGCAATCCAAAACTGGTCTGCTCCTGTGCCTCCTGTCAGTAAATTATCTCCTAATTCACCAACGTATAGTTTGTCGTCTCCCTCATCACCAAAAAGCTGATCTCTCGTTCCTGCAAAAAGTTCATCATTGTTTAAGCCGCCGTAAAGTAAGTTGTCACCTCGTCCTTTTGAGGCATCTAAAATATCCGCTCCCGCTTCTCCAAAAACCTGATCGTTTCGGCTCGCCAATACCTTATCCGCACCATTTCCTGCATAAAGACGATTGCGACCTGTTAAGGCTGGAGTTGTATCGATCGAGTCATTACCATCGCCTGAGAAAACAGTATCCCCATTACCGTCAAAATCAGTAATTTGCTTTGCAACAATAACGTCATCTGCGGCATCCCCTGCAACCAGCACTTCTGTCACGTACTCAAATTCTTCCCCTTCAAGTGCAGGCAATAGCGGAGGGGCAGCTCGGTGTTGGGTTGCTTGCTCAAAGGAATAGGCTAAACCCAGTAAGGCCGGCTCACTGTAAGGAACTCCTGTAAAGGAAATGGTAATTGGTAAGCCATCTTCACTCAATCCTGCTGGAACCGTGATATCTGAGAAACCAAGCAGACTAGCAATCTCTACACCACGAATTGGTGGTGCTGGTAACACTTCTACGAAAGTGGGATCGGTCACTCCTTCAAAGGGGGAAGCAAACGTTCTGGTTGTTGGAAAGACAATCGTGTCAATATCATTGCTTTCATAAATATCAAAGAACGTCTCTCGCAATGCAGGAATAACATTCTGCACTACGTCAATGTACTCAAGATTTTCCAGTCCACCATAATCTCGAATATTCTTTAACCCTTGCAATCTGGAGGGTGGCACTAAATCCGCAAATTCTGGCGACTCTGCGATCGCGATAATATCATCCAGCGTCTTAGGATAACCCTCCTCTAAAGTAGACAGGTACTCAGCGAGCTGAGATGGGAACTCCGCTAACCCAATTGATCGTGAGGCATTGATCATGGTGGTTAGCAACTCGTTTGATAAATCGAGTTCAACGATCGTGGCTCCCAGATCTTCCATTACCTGAATAGCCTCGTCGATCAGGCGATCGACTTCCGGATCACCCCCAAACCAGACACGACCTACCCCAATCCGTGCCCCTTTCAATGCATCAGGCTTTAGGAATTGGGTGTAATCCTCAAAAAATTTGTCGGGTTGTGCTTGAGGAGCTGGAATAGGGGTTTTAAAGATAGGGTCGTTAGGATCGTATTGCACCATCGATCCCAGAGCAACAGCAGCATCGGTGACGGTTCGTGCCATCGGCCCAATTCCATCACGGGAAAGGGCAAAAGGAACAATACCATCCAGGGGAATTAATCCACGTGTAGGACGAATACCCACCAAACCATTGAAAGAGGAAGGCCCACGAATAGAACCACCAGTATCACTTCCAGTGCCAAGAACTGCAAAATTAGCAGCGATCGCTGCCCCCGTGCCGCCACTGGAACCAGATGCGTTCCGGTTGAAGTTATAAGGGTTGCGAGTCTCGCCTCCATACTCTGTGTAAACGCCCAGTCCGCCTCTAGCAGCGAACTCACGCATATTAGCTTTACCTAAAATGATGGCTCCATCTTCTCGCAACAGCTCTACTGAACGCGCATCATCTGGCGGAACCGAGTCTTTCAGAACGATAGAACCAGCTGTCGTCGGCAAATCAAAGGTGTCAAAGTTATCTTTGAGCACGATTGGAATGCCGTGCAACGGTCCCTTTAGCGTTCCTGACCGACGCTCTTCATCTAATTGTCGAGCCGTTTCAAGTGCGCTTGGGTTGACACTAATCATGGAGTTGAGTGTCGGTCCCTGCTGATCGTAAGCTTCAATTCGGTTTAAATAAAGCTGTACAAGCTGTTCGGCCGTCAGAGCTTCAAATTCAAAAGCTTTCGTAATTTCCTCAATTGTTGCCTCTATCAGCTTGAATGAAGTGGGAGCTGATAGCCGGGTTGTCGTTATCATGGTAGATTTCCTGTTGATTAGTATTCCTCAAAAATGCGGCGAATCTCAGCCGGATCACTGGTTTGCGTTAACGCTAACATCAGCAAGATACGGGCTTTTTGAGGCAGTAGATTATCGCCAGGAATAATCCCTGCATCGACATATCTCTGGCGATCGAGAACTCGCCCGTTGCCAACTCGGCTTGATGCAATCACAGTGACTCCACGTTGAACAGCTTCCTTTAGCCCTTCAAACTCACGAGGTGCTGCTCCGCCCGCTCCTGTTCCTGCCAAAATAATGCCCTTCGTCCCTGCTTCGACTAGCGCATCAACTGTGTCACGAGATGCTTCAGCGTAGGAGTAAACAACGTCTACTCTCGGTAGTTCCGTCACACTGGTAATATCAAATTCCGACCGCACGGTATGGCGACGCATTGGAGAACGGTAGTACACAACGCGATCGGAGTCTGCATAGCCAAGAAACCCTAATTCACCAGATTGAAAAGTTTCCAGGCGAAACGTATTTGTTTTTGTGACATCTCTAGCAGAGTTGATTTGGTCGTTCATGACAAGTAGTGCGCCCATTCCTCGCGAATGAGGAGCCGCAGCAACCCGAACAGCGTTGATTAAATTGAGTGGACCATCCGCACTAATTGCAGTTGCAGGTCGTTGCGCCCCTACCAAAACGACAGGCTTATCTGATTGAACCGTAAGATGCAAAAAGAAGGAAGTTTCTTCCAGCGTATTGGTTCCATGCGTAATCACAACCCCTGCTACGTCTGGCTCGGTGGCAAAAATTTCGTTAATTCGCTTTGCCATTTTTAGCCAGATTTCGCTAGTCATGTCAGGACTACCGATATTGGCAATTTCTTCAACTTCAACGTTGGCAAAGTTTTGAATCTCTGGTACAGCTTCGACCAGCGCATTCCCTTCAACTCGACCAGCCGTATAGTCCGACAAAGTGAGTGGCGTTGCTCCACGGCTAGCGATCGTTCCTCCCGTTGTCAAGATTTTTACTTTCGGCAGTTCGGTCGCTGTTTCGGCTTGAGCAACCCTGACTTCGGAAGAGTTTGTGGCTAAGGAAGTAACGGGTAAAGAATAAACCGCGAATGGGGCAGCAAGAGCAGCAGGACTTACCAGAAATATTCCTGATAATAGTCGATGGATAAGTTTGTTCATTTCTAATTTACTCCTCACTTAACTCATGCACCCAAGATTTTCTGAGAAATTAATGCAATTATTGGATAAACAGAGTAATGCAAGTAGTGTACATAGCAACATATTTAATTGGATTTTGCAATGAACAGTATGCCGCTCCTCAATAGACAAATTACAATAGACAAACTGATATATTTAAGAAATATATTGTGAAGCTTAGGGTGCAAAATATCTTTTATGTTTCAGTAGGCTGCGTTCCTCTTGTCAGGACTGCAAAAAGCAGCGTTGAGATAATCACCAAAATGCTGTTAAACATCAGGCCACCAGCAAGCGTATAAGGAGTTAAATCGGCAACTGCGCCAACGAGAACGGGGCCAACCATAAATCCCAGATCGCTGATAGCTCTTAAAAGTCCCATTGCAGGTCCGAATCTGGCTTGAGGCGTAACATCAGCAGCATAGGCAGCAGCAGCAGGAGAACTAATTCCCATTGCAACTCCCAGAATAACGATAGCAATCCAGAAAAGACTGGGAATCGGCGACCAGGCAACGAGAATTAAAGCAGCGGCACAAGCTGTTTGAGCGGGAACAATCACAATCTTCCGGCCATACCTGTCCATCATTCTTCCGGCAAGCGGCAGGGCCAGAAAATTAGCCAGTGTTGCGATCGTTAAGATTAGCCCGATCTTATCTGAGTTCATCTGAAACCGATTGAGTCCAATTAATGGAATCAGCGTGAACTTTGCAGCGGTTCGGGTAAAGAAGATAGCAAACGAAACAACGGTAATCAGCAAAAATTTGCGGCTGGACATCAGTAATTTCAGGTCGTTGAGTCCTCCGAGAGATTTCCGTTCTCCGGAAACAGAGTTGACTGTCAAGTTCCGGTTGAGCGTTTCTGAAACCGAGCAGAATGCAATCAATGCCGCGATTGCAGAGACAACACCAAATAGCCAGAACGGAGCCGCATATCCCCAAGTACTGGCAGCAAAACCGCCCACAACAGGTCCTAGTGAAGTGCCCGTTAGCAGCGCGGTCTGGTAAAGTGCCATTGTTCGACCGCGAGTTTCAGGGGTGCTGAGGTCTGCCACGGCTGCCATTGCTGCAGTCATGTAAAGAGCTGACCCAACGCCTTGTACAAATCGCCAGGCCAGGAGCCAGGTGAAACTATGGCTTGCTCCTGCTGCAAAAGATGCAATTGCCAGAAGTCCGGGACCACTCCACAATAATCTTCGTCGTCCATACCGTTCTGAAAGTGTTCCTGCTGGAATGTCAACTAATAAGCGAGCAAATCCAAACACGGTAACGGTCATCCCAACCATTACGGTACTGACATTAAAACTGGAGGCATAAAGAGAGAGTACGGGAACAAGCAATCCCATACCCATCATTACGCACATAACAATGATAAGCAGAGGAATTAAGGCTGGCTGTTGCCGTAAAACCAGCATAAACCCTGTGTTTTCAGGATGATGTCGCATGAAAACATATATTGTTTTACTGACAAACAGCAGGGCTTACAGGTCATTTGCGATCGTTGCCCAGTTTCGCTTCGTAAGCCTTGTTAATTCTGAAGTAAGTGTTATATAACCACTATCAGACAGCTGCCTATACTGGATCAGCGATTGAGATTACTCCCGCAACCTGCATCAAATAATCGATCGCGATATCCACAGAAACAACATCTGCATATTTCATGTGTAGATCAAATAAGCTTACTTTGTGAGAAATTTGACTGCGATCGGCGCAGCATTCATGGGGAATGATGACATTGAAATTGTACTGGAAAGCATCTAGCACCGTTGCCCGCACACAGCCACTCGTCGTCATGCCAGTAACGATTACCGTATCCACTCCTTCATAAACGAGATAAGACGCTAGGGGGGTTCCAAAAAAACCGCTGGGCTTTGACTGCTTGTCAATTACAATTTCTCCCGGAAGTGGAGTTAAGTTCTCGACAATGACATCCCCAGGGGGTAAAGCTGGATCAACGAGAGGTCGTTTTCCGGTTTTCCATCGTCCTCGCTGGGCGGGTTTAGGTTTATAATCTGGTTCTGCATAGCCCTTTGTGAAATAAATAGGAATAGCCGCTTTTCGGGCAACATTCAATAGCTTGCGGTTAGCTGCAACTGCGGGATACCCTGTTTTGCTCCATCCCGTTGGATAGCGACTGTCAACAAAAGCTCGTGTCATATCTACGATGATCAGAGCAGGTTTTACTCCGGCTTCCACAGAGCATTCTATCCCCCGAAAACCAGAGCGAAAGCTCATCATATCCACGTTTGAAATAATGCCGTCCCAGGGTTGCATGGTTAATTTCGTTGAAGGATAAAACGAACGTGGTGATTATCTTAAAAACGGGAGCTAGAAATTGCTGCTTGCATAAAACGCATGTCAATCACCGCATCATAGGAAACATCTTCTTTTAATATATTTGCCTTTCGCACTACCGCATGTCCCGTCTTCCACGCTTCAGGTTTAACAATACCGTCTGAACTCCAGAGCTGGTCAGCAAATGCTCGATCGAGTATTGCCTTTAGGTCATCTTTTGGCATCATTGGAAATTCTTTTGTTGCAATCTCAAACGTTTTGTCTGGATTGTCATAAACAAATCGGATCGATCGATACAGTGCGCGAGTAAAACGCTCTACGGTTTCAGGTTTCCGGTCGATCGTCTGTTTGTGGACGTTAATCGTAGAGAAAGCATACGAACCCAACTCTTCTGGAATGCTGTAGACGGGTTCGCCCCAGATTCCCTGACGAATTCCTTGCGTTAAGATTGGCTCTGTTGTGATCGCAAAGTCTGCTTGTTTAGTTTTCACTGCGGCAAGTGCTGCCGTATGCTCTCCTTCAATCAGCACTGCGTCTTTCTGCGGGTCCAACCCCTTCTTTGACAAAACATAGCGCAGGATAGAATTTGGAGTGCTACCAAAGTGACTGACAGCAATTCGCTTCCCCTGCAACAGCTCTGCTAAATTTTGCTGAAGTTCAGCTGGGGTAAAGTTGAGATGATTCCCTGCAACAAGATACACATTTCCACGATCGACTACATGAGCGATCGCCCGCAATTCAGCTCCTTTTATTTTGGCTAAAGCATTGCGTTCAGGTCCACCAATAAATGCCCAGGCATCTCCTGCAAGCACTGCGTTGGTATGCGCTCCTCCGCCCTGAAAAGTCACAACTTCAACGTTCAGCCCTTCTTTTTCAAAGAATCCTTGATGTATCCCTACATAAAGCGGCAAATATCCGGTTCCATGCAGCGGTTCCGCGATCACAAGCTTGGTTAAATCACCGCTGTCCCCAGGAGCGATCGCAACACTACAGCTAAAAGCTGCAAACGCAAGCAGAATAAGCCCAAACTGCTTCCAGCACTTTAATTGAGATCGTAAACCCATTAATCTCCACGATAAGAAGTTGAAGCTCCACCGACTGAAGTTCCACCCCCTGAAACTCCACCCACTGAAAAGCCATCCCTTCTGCCCTTTGCCCTGAACGGCAGTTTTACTCCTTGATTGGCTGAGTTCCATGCATTACTCCTTTCAACAGAAGCTGTTCTAGATGTTGCACAAAGGCGTACATCACCACTGAAAGTGCAGCGAGAACGAGTACGCCAACCCAGACCAAAGCAATGTCGTAAGTTTGCCCAGCATAAAGAATCAGCCGACCCAACCCTGCTTGAGATCCAAGAAACTCACCGACGATCGCCCCGGAAAGTGAAAGCCCAATATTGACTCGCAGGGACGAAATAATCCAGGGTAACACCGACGGAATCACAACTTTTGTAAAAACCTGCCATCGAGTTGCTCCCAGTGAGTACATGAGCTGCTGTAAATCAGGATCGACAGCTTGAATACCGCTGTAAGTAGTCAAGACGGATATCACGATTGTCAACGCGACGGCCATTGCAACCTTAGAAGCAAATCCCATCCCAAATACGAGGATGACGAGCGGACCTAATGCCAATTTAGGAGTCGCATGAAAAGCAATGATGAGCGGTTGAGCAATTGCAGCATAGTTGCGCGACCACCAGAAGGTTAACCCAATTGCTGCACCCAGACCTGTACCGATGAAAAATCCAGCGATCGTTGAGCGAAAAGTAAACCAAATATCGCTAACTGCACTGCCCTGACGAAAGAAAACAATTCCAGTCTTTAAAATGGTGAACGGGGAAGACCAGAAAAAAGCGTCGATCCAGCCGATGCGAGTTCCCAATTCCCATACTGTCAACAAAGCGATCGTGATACAGATCTGCCAAAGTACAATGATGTGTTTAGACCAAATCCGTTCGTGTGGCAGCGATCGCCCCTGGCATGAAACTTGTCTTGCCCAGCGCATCGAGTTAACCGGAACTGGAAGTCTAATCATCGCTGCGCTTTTCCTTTTCTTGCGACATCCCGACTGAGCTTTAAAATTGATCCTGCAATGTCTTCATCCGCCAGCAGTGCAAGGCAGGTTTCCTTGAGACGAATGAAGCTTGGATCAGTCACAATTTGACGAGAACGAGGGCGATCGAGCGATATTTCAAGCCGCGCTTTGATTGTTCCGGGGCGAGCCGTTAAGACAAATACTTCATCTGAGAGGTAAACCGCTTCGTCTACATCATGCGTCACAAATAAAACCGTTTTGCCGAAGTCACTCCAGAGCTGAAGCAGCCATTCCTGCATCTGGGCACGGGTTTGTGCATCTAATGCTCCAAAGGGTTCATCTAATAAAATTAACTCAGTATGACACAGCAAAGTACGTAGCAACGCTGCTCGCTGACGCATTCCGCCTGACAATTCAGCCGGATAATGATTCTCAAACCCACCCAGGCCATACTGATAAAGATATGGCAGGGCCAACTGTCTAGCTTTACTAATGGAAATCCCCTGAAGTTCCATCCCCAATACAACGTTGTCTAAAACAGTTCGCCAGGGAAGGAGCAGGTCTTTCTGCATCATGTAGCTTACCAGCCCAATTTTGCCTGTGACATCCCGCTCGTCAATTAAAACTTGACCTGCTGTAGGCTGCTGCAAGCCCGCAATAATGTTAAACAGCGTTGTCTTTCCACTTCCAGAAGGTCCAATCAAGCTGACAAAGCGACCTGCTGAAACTTGCAGACTGATGTCTTCCAAAGCATTGACTGGCCTTCGATCGTGGCTTTGAAAAACATGGCTGATTTCACGTAGCTCTATTTTGCTAGAAAGCCAGTTCATCTTCCGTCGTGTTCCCTTGTGTGACACCGACTCAACCTGCCGAACACACTTGAGTTGAACCCCAATGCGCTACAGGAGTTCTGCGGCTGGAATGATAGCAACTCTTTGCCTCCAACCCTTGAAATCCAAAATCAAGTTAGGGGATTGAGACGGCTGGAATCGTACTTTTCATCACATTTCCGATTACGTTCTAGAATTCCTGCTATTTGTGAATCCAATAGCGCCTTCTTTATCGAATATCATTCGGCCGGCGCAGAATTACCTATGCTGAATTACCTATCTTAGGGTTTGCCTGTATATTTTTTAACAAACAGAGCAATATTGTGGCGAAATTAAGTGCTCCCTGGCTTAGAAGAGTTCACTGACTTTAATGTAGTTAATAATACAGAAAAGTAGGCTTGGCAGATTTAGATTGTCCTGAAAATACGTGCCTGAAGCTATTTCAGTTTAATGCGTTAATTTTATCCCTGAGCAGAAATATTGCCAGCCAATAGATTTACCTGTAGAGTAGCCGAAAAATGAATAAACACAAGGTGGGGCATCTAGATTTTTCAGCCTTGATTTCATTTGTTGAAGTTGCGGAGAAAAATAGCTTTACAGATGCAGCAGTTGCGCTGAATTTATCGCAGCCTACTGTGAGTCAGCACATTCAGAGACTTGAGCGGTTTTTAGGAGTTCAACTTCTACATCGGCGATCGAATGGGGTTTATTTAACAGAGGAAGGTAGGGTATTCATCCGCTATTGCCGAGATTCTTTACAAGCAATGCAAGATGGTGCATTTGCAGTTGCAAGGATGTCTCAAGCAGTGACAGGCATTGTAACGCTAGGGTTAACTCCTTCCTCGTCACAGCGATTTTTATCTCAGATGTTAAGCCGTTATCATCAACAGTATCCTCAAGTTCATGTAAAAATTTTAGAAGACTATACAGAGGGGCTAATTAAGCAAATAGAGCAAGGCTTGCTTGATTTAGCGATTTTGTCACTCCCTTTTCCTCAAGACAATGTAACCTGTGAAGTGCTTTACGAGGAACCAATTCTGCTAGTGATTGGTGCAACCCATCCTTTAGCCACTTCTAAGAAACTTTACCTGGAGGAGATTGAAACACTACCGCTTGTTCTGCATCGGCAGAAATCAACATTCGGTAGCAGCCCTTGTGGAATTGGTAATATCGTTGAGAAGATTTATCAAATTCATCAGCATCGTTTCAAGATCGTTGCCGAGGTCAAAGGTTTTCAGTCAGTCCGGCAACTTTTACTTTCTAACTTCGGTGCAACATTCGCGCCCCATTCCCTGGTTCAAGAAGATTTAGAAGCTGGCAGACTTATTACGATAGAGGTGTCGGAATGTTCTTTGTCGCGATCGGCAGTTCTTATCACAAACCATAGACAGCATTTAAGCCTGGCTGCGGAAAAGATGGTAGAAGTAATTCGAAGTCGAGCAGGTTGTGTCGCAAAAACTCTTTAAAGACAAACAATTTCTATCAATCTCATCGTTTTAAGCAGCTACTCCAAAAATTGCTTCAATAAATCTGACCTGAAATACAATATCCCCTTGATTAATACCATTGACTTGTCCTTTATGAACCCTATATCATCGCTTCGATCCCACTCAAGGTTCTCCTCGCCCTATTGAATGACCTGAACCCCTTATTAGTCTCACTATCCGCTGATGGTTCGATGATCTTGCTCAACAGTATTGTTCACATACTTGCTCTGCCTCAACTGGGTCTCCTCGGTGATTGTCTCATCCTCCTGCAGCCCCTCAATTGCTACCGAATAAGCAGCATTTTTATCGGCAGTAATTACGCGCGGAGCCTGATCAGGCTGGGGTTTGAGCACTTTGCGAAAATCGGGCGGCTGCCTTGCCATCTCGCTTGGCACTAAGCATAAAGTCTAGGGTATTGCCCTCCGAATCCACGGCGCGATACAGATATTTTCAGGCTCCCCTAACTTTGATATAAGTTTCGTCCACCCTCTAGGAATGACTCGTGGGCCTGAGGTGGGATCGACTGCATTTGTCCAATTCCGGGGCATACTTCAAAACTAACGGCTGATCGTTAAATGATCCACTCCCATGCCGCGCTCCTGCATCATTTCCTCTAAATCTCGGTAGCTAAGGGAGTAGCGACAGTACCACTGCCCCTTGAGCAAGATGATTTCAGGTAGAAAGTGCCGCCACTTAAATAGAGAAGCAGTAGACATCGTGGAGGAATCAGGCGTGTCTAAGCTTACCTACCTTACTATTGACTAGTTTTTGCGATACAACTTTTCAAGTAAGTCATCAGCACTGTTAACAATACCTGCTTGGCTAAAGATATACAGCGCTAATATCCCTAAGAAAGTACGAAAGAGAAGGCTGATTACACTATCAGGTAGTTTGGGCAACAAGCGCGTGCTCACCTGTGCGCCCACTAATCCACCCAATCCTAACACCACTCCAATCATTGGAATAACATTACCGCTGAGTGTGTGACCAATACTAGCAGAGATGGCAGTCATGACAACCACACCCAAGCTAGTTCGAATGGCAAGCTTAATTGGTTCACCTAAAAACAGCATTTGTAGGGGTACCATGATCACTCCACCACCAACCCCAAATAGTCCAGCTAGCAAACCTGCCAGCCCTCCTGTAATCAGCCGAACAAGTCTTGGGTTCGCTGATTGATGGGGGGGTGACTCAATAGATTGAGGTTGCTTTGCAGCAAGGCGATTTTTTAGATCAACCAAATAAATGTTGAGCAGCAGGAGTACCCCAAACGCACCGAGTAACCAGGTAGATGGTAGGTGATCAGCAAGCCATACTCCGAACTGCGCCGTAATTAAAGCTGGTAAACCTAAGGCTAAAATCCGCTGGCTGTCAAAATACCCCATCCGCCAATTTTGTACTGTACCAGAAATGGAGGTAATCAAAATCGCCAAACTGCTGGTTGCGACTGCCTGTACTGGAGTATAGCCAAAAGCAACAAGCATTGGCACTAATACAGTACCACCGCCAATTCCCAAAAAGCCTGCCAAAACTCCAGAGAAAAAACCTCCTACCACCAGCAGCAATAAACTAAATAAATTCATGACGGGCTCAACACTAGACTCACACGCTTCCATTAAACCGCATTCAACTTTTTGCATCTCAAAGGATGCAACTCAAACTCTCGATCGCGTAAAATAACAACCAGAAAAAACAACAGTTGCCTGCAATAAGGAACCATTAAAAAACGCAAAATAGGTAGTGCCATTTAGGAAAGAACGCAGAAAAAAGAGCAAGAGAGAATAGAGAAGTGACCTGGTTTGACTTTTCCACGATGATCAAACCGTTGCTGCAATGCCCTAAGTAGGGAAACGGAAATAAACACTGTTATATCAGAATAAGGGAGAAGCGTACTTTGAGAACCCTTCTTCAATGACCCGTCCTCGCCTTCAAGTGGTTCTGACTGCAGAAGAAGACCGCACTTTACTGGAACTTAGAACCGCCAGTAGCGTTCCGCAACGGACGAAAGACCGTGCTGAGGTGCTACGCCTGAGCCATCGAGGATGGACGACCGAGCAAATCGCCGAGTATTTTGATTGGCGGGTGGAAACGGTGCGTGAAACCATCTATTGCTGGAGAAAACAAGGCTTAGAGGGATTGTGAGATGTACCCCGGACGGAACGCCGCCCCACTTGGCAGGAAGCCGCATGCCACCCATGCCTAAAATGGCAACGAATCGACAACGGTCATGAATGATCCATTGCTTCAAGCAGGTAATTCCTGTATACGTCCGAAGAAAGCAAATACGTCTGGTGCTTTACCCCAGTCCTGATGAGCAGACAGAGTCGGAGCATGACTGTTGGCATCGGGACTAGCAGGCACAGGCTGTATTGTTCGTCTATAGCCTTGTTCTAAAACGGTCGCCACTTCTCGCTAGTTCTTGATTGCAATTTCCGTTAAGGCTTCAATGTAGCGGTATAGCCCGCGCGTGAGATCAACCCGCAAGCCTTGCAGTTGACGGTTAATCTTGATAGCGATGTCATGAGGGCTGTTACCTTGCAACAAACAACGTAAACAAACCCGTTCAGTCTGAGCCAGCGGACGCTGTTTTACTTGAGCTAGGGCAGTGTAGAGGCGATCGAGATCCCACTACTGAACGACATCAGGGAACACGTCCTCTTGAAAACTGGAAGAGGATGACATAATTAGTGAAACAGAGATAAATCAATCCTTTGCTGCTGGTGCGGTAAATGCAGAAAAATCCTTAGAGCCTACTATCGATCGTTGTTCATTAGTTGAAATATTTATTAAAGCTTCACAGGCATTTTCACAGTTTTTGAACGCTTGCTTCAGTTTTTCTTAAGGAATCTCCTAATGATCGTTAGGTGTGTGCCAGGATACAGGGCGGCTATTTTGGGATTACATCAGCAAAAGTAGTCGAATCTGAGCTTGATTGTGCATACTACTAACCTCATTAATCCTCAGAGTAGCTTCCCCCTTATCAATTATGGAATTTCTCAATACGCCCTCCTCCGAGCCGGAATTTACAGGCAGACAACTTGTTCTACTAAAGCAAGACAAGCTAGATGAAGGAGTCCAGTTAATACAAGAACTGGCTAGCTTGAGTAGCACTGTATCATCGACTGATCCAGAGCAGGATTCCCACAGTGTTAGCGAAGCTGACATTACCGTTCTTGAAACCTTGGGTGTTGCAATTATCAACAAGCCCATTGATGCAACTCATTTCCTATCTTTAAGTGCTGCGAGTGAAGAGCCTGAGTCACCTATTCTATCCGTTGAGCCGGAGCAATATTTCTATGCGTTGATGGATATTGGAGATCGGGTGATTGCTAAACCTCAGCCCAGCCAATCAGGAGAAATCTCACTACAGTATTTGCAGGGTTATCGAGATGGAATCGCCAATCTCGTTGACCAGTTAGCAAATCAAGATAGTTTGCCCTTTAAGTCAATTCTGAGCCAAACCTGGACGGACACCGCAGCAGCAACCTGGGGACTTCAAGCGACTAATGTAGTCAATTCCCGTTACAGTGGCAAGGGAATCAAAATAGCTGTTCTGGACACGGGTTTTGACCTCAATCATCCTGGCTTTCAAGGACGCACGATCGTCAGCCGATCTTTTGTGCAAAGCAACAAGAGTCTGCTTCCAGTCCAAGACTTGAATGGGCACGGAACGCACTGTGTAGGTACAGCTTGTGGACCTCGTAATCCCAAGACTGGAATGCGTTATGGAGTTGCTTATGGTGCTGAAATCTATGTTGCTAAAGTGCTAGACGATCGTCCAGTTATCCCAAAAGGGTTGCCCGGTGAAATTCTTCAAGGAATTGAATGGGCAATTCTGCAAGGGTGTCACGTCATTTCGATGTCGTTGGGATCGCCCAGAAAGCCGGGTGATGTTCGCCCCTTCTACCACAAAGTAATGGATCGAACGTTGAAAGCAGGTTCTCTCGTTATCGCAGCAGCAGGCAATAGCCGCCAACGCCCAGCAGGAATGCCAGCCGTCAATACTCCTGCGGACGCGCCTGCAGCAATGGCGGTTGCTGCTCTGGATGCACGGGAACAAGTCGCAGATTTCTCTAGCCAGGGAGATTCGGTTAATGGTGGACAGGTCGATTTAATTGGTCCAGGGGTAGATGTCTATTCCAGTTACGTGCTTAGAACCAAAGCAGGTTCTACGACAACGGGCTATAGCAGGCTGAATGGAACCAGCATGGCAGCCCCCCATGTGGCAGGTATTGCTGCGCTCTATGCTGAAGCTAATCCTGGGACAAAAGGTCAAGCCCTCTGGTCTCTGCTTGTGCAAAATGCACGCCGTCTGCCTTTAGCTTCTCAGGATGCCGGGATTGGTTTAGTACAAGCACCCTAACGTTCTTCAACGGTGTTTCGTGCTGAAGACGTGCGAAACACCACAGCAACTTTTGCAATCGTTGGAGTGTATCAGGATGGCTGTAGTCAGAATTCTTGTTTCCATCAGCGATGATTACCTCGATCGTCTCTCAGAAGTTTCAGAGCAGCTACAGGCTTCAGGAATGAAGATTGAGCAGGTCCTAAGTACGCTGGGTGTTATTACAGGCGAAATTGATGCTGAAAATTTATCAGCCCTTCAAACAGTAGCAGGAGTCAGCAACCTGGAAGAAGAAAAACCGTTTGAGGCGCTTTGAGTCAGCAAATGCAATAACTTGCTGGGGAGCGTGGATCGCTCCAAACCGTTCAATCTGCACTCAGACAGCTTTCCTGAGCCGTATTGCTGCGGCTTCTTCTGTCTGTATCTCTATCTATATCTCAATTAAATTAATGGAGAATAAAATAATGCAATTGCTAACTGCAAACCGTAACACTGTTTTCAAAAAGACCGCTGCCCCTGTGGGACGTTTACCAGGCACAGATGTAGCCAATGTGAGGGCTGGTGACTCCTTCAATGTCCAGTATGCTTTTCAAGTAGGGCAACATTGCTTCGTCAGGTTACAGGATGCGCTCGGCACAGTTGGAAAAATTGGTTATTTTCCACTTTCAGATGTCCATGTTCCGATTCAAGAGGCGAGAGGAGTCTGGCTAACGACAACAGATAGTGACGTACTCAAGTCCAAAAGTAATATTCAGGCGGGCTTAAAACAGCTAAAAGGACTAGGCTTCAATACGATCTATCCTGTTGTGTGGCAGAGCGGCTTTACTCTTTTTCCAAGCGCAGTGGCTGCATCCGTAATTGGCTCAAAAATTATGCCAGACCCAGCATTTGCTGGCAGGAACATGCTAGCTGAGATTGTTGATGAAGCGAAAACTCAGGGGTTCCGTGTGATTCCCTGGTTTGAGTACGGATTGATGACTCCACCCGGTTCTCAGCTTGCAATCACTCATCCAGACTGGTTAACAGCAGTTAATGACAAGGGAGATACCATTCGGACTAAAAGAGCAGATAGGGAAAAAGATGATCAGGTTTGGTTAAATCCGTGCCGCCCAGAAGTGCAGCAGTTTATGGTAGACCTAATCGCTGAGGTAGCCGAGCAATACGATGTAGATGGAGTCCAGCTAGATGATCACTTTGGTTTTCCCGTAGAGCTAGGATACGATCGGTTCACACAGAACTTGTTCAAAGCAGAAAACAGTGGAGCAGCGGCTCCAAAGGATCATACTGATCCAAAATGGGTAGACTGGGCATCAGGCAAAGTGACAGATTTACTCAGACGGATCTTTCACGCAGTCAAGGCAAAACGACCCGATTGTCTAATTTCAATCTCACCCAACCCTTTAAGCTTCTCAAAAGAGCATTACCTAGCTGACTGGAATAATTGGGTGCAGGCAGGTTTAGCTGAGGAGATTGTATTACAGGTCTATCGAGACACTGTCACTAGCTTCAGGGATGAGCTACTGAAACCTGAAGTCAGCGATACTCACGACCATATTCCCCTAAGCATTGGAGTTTTATCTGGCTTAAGAACACAGCGAGTTGCATTTGCACTCATAGAGAATCAAATTAAAGAGTCTCGTAACCGTTCCTATACAGGAGTCTCGTGCTTCTTTTATGAGACTTTGTTCAATGAGACCCTGACCCCTAGTAAGGCTAGAAACCTTTCCGACTTAAAAACTATATTTCCCTAAATCTGCACCGTCGCTCGTTTGATTTGTCCAAGAGGTTGTAAGGCTTTTCCGCCAGGATTTTTTCCCTATGCCTCGTCCTCAGCAAATTTACGATGACTGCAAATTCAAAGCCAATCGCCACATTGCCGATAATACTACGATTGTAACCGGCATCAAGCACTTAGAGAATTACTGAAAATAGAAGGAATACATCAATGGCATCAACAGACTACTACTGGTCACGAGTTCCTGGGTTCGGTAGAATGTGGTTCCTGCTTCTACCACGAGATGTAAAGAGCAGTGCAGGAGGAGAAAGTTTACTTGGCTCCGTTGTGCATGATCACGAGGACAGACTTTTTGGACCAACAGGACCTTTTGGCAAAATCTATCCAGAGCCAAATCACCTCACGACACCACAAATTATCCTCAAGGCGATTGAAGCAAACCATCTCGCTCTTGGAATTCCTTCAAAGAAAGACATCATTCAGGAAGAGCTATTTCCTTCTAGCATAAAAATTGAAGTCGAGAAGAAAAATAGCTTTAAGGTTGATGTAGGAAACTTTCCTGGTCTGCCGGTTTCCTTCACCATTGATTATTCTCGGATGAATAAGGTAACAATGGAGTTTGGAGTAGGGACTCGTAAGCGAATTATTCCAACAGGATTTTTGAGCCGCTTACATGAATTTTATGGAGGAGATGATTCCAGAGTACCAGGCTCCGCAGGAGTGAATATCAGTAAGGAAACCATCGTTCACCAAATTCTGACTGCAAGGCAATACAGCGTTACCTTTGAGTCTACAGAGGAATTTAAACCTCAGTTCCAAGCAGACATTGCAGCAAAAAACACTGCGCATGCAGGGCGAATTAAGTTTGCGCTAGATACAGTCACAAAGAAACGAGTTGTCGTCACAGTTAACGATGGCAATGAATATCTCATCGCACTCAATGATATTGACTGGGATAAGTTAGATTAGGAGAGATGTATGCGTCGTCTTGTTCTTTGCTTCAGCCTGATTGTGCTGATTGTTATCGCTCTTTTTGGGTGGAGTGATGCTGCATCAATCGCAGTTGAATCATCCGCCGCATCACGTTCCGAATCTCGGCAGTCTATCTTTTCGGATCCCAAAATTGTGCGCGGTGATCTTGCAAACTGCCAATTTACTGCGGTTCAGAATGGAGACCAGCTTTCACTCACATTTAATAAAGCGGTCGCTGCTTCACAAGGCAAGAGTCGAGATCGATTGAGATGTAGGATTGCGACTGAGATTACAGCAGAACCAGAGAAGGACTGGTATGTTCACAGCATTCAAAGCAGCATTGAAGGGGCGATCGTCCAGTCCCCAGGGGCGCGTGCCTTAGTCTCTGTTCGAGCGACCTTCGAGCGAAAACCGATTTTGCAAGTACGTGAAACCGCGTCAGTTTCCCTAGGCGGAAATGCGATCGGACGTTCAAACAATATCCCGGTTGATTTTGTTGTGTCGAAGGCAGAGCAGTGTGCTTCTACTCCCAAGCCTCTAACCGGTGAAGCAGTATTGGATTTTCGTCTCAGAGCAAAGGGGGATACCAGCGCTCATCTGGACTCTTTTGACCTCTATCTTATTTACCTACCCTGCAACTAACTTTTTAACCAGATTTCTAATTGATTGAGGAGAAGTATGAATTATGGCAAACACTCGCTGCATTTTATCGTGTGACGGTGGCGGTATCCGTGGACTGGTCACAGCAGTTCTTTTAGAACGCCTGGAAGCTAAGCTCCAGAAACATGATAAAGAGAAAAAGCTTAGAGATTACTTTGACCTCATTGCAGGAACTTCAACCGGTAGTCTCATTGCTTGTGGTATCTCTAGAGGAATTGATGCCAGTACAATCAGACAGCTATACCGCAAGAAGGGAATCGCCATTTTTCCTGAATTCAATAAAGTTGCTTGGAGTTTACTAGTTCGCATTCGCCCTGGCTATAGTCAACCGATTTATGATGGTAAAGGTTTGGAGCAAGTGTTACAAGATATTTTCGATAACGAACCCTTCCACACACTTCCGGTTCCCACACTTGTGACTAGCTATGATACCTACAATCGACGAGCAGTTGTTATGCAGTCGAACCAGTCAGCCTTTGCTAGTATTCCAATCTGGGAGGTTTGTAGAGCATCTGCGGCTGCGCCTACTGCATTTCCAGGGCACCTCATTAGTGAACCCAATTTTATTGCCTCATTAGAAGCCTCTGATTATTTGATCCCAACCGATCGACAAGGCAGAAAAGTGGTTCCTTTGATTGATGGCGGTGTGTTTGCTAATAATCCGGCATTATGTGCTGTTGTCAATCGGCGCACCTGGAGCGATCGCCCTGGGGAGGAAGATTTATTGATTGCTTCATTTGGAACAGGTCAGAACATCAAAGAAATTGGGCTGGAAGCTGCTCGTGAGTGGGGAGTACTGGAATGGATCAGTCCGCGTAAAGGCATCCCGATCCTCGACACATTGTTCGATGGTTCTAGCGACACAGTAGATTATGCAATTCAAGGGTTAGCTCTGAAGCAAAACTACTACCGTTTTCAGCCCAGGCTAGAAGCAAATTTGCCTGCTTTCAACGCTGGAGTCGATAACTTGAACGGTTTGGAAGAGGCGGCTGAACAATATTTAAGCCACATTACGATTGAGCAGAGATTGAACGAATTGGTAACTCAGCTTCGATCTCGCCAAAGCTCTCAATCTGAAATGCCAATCCCTGCCTAGAACGAGCTATGGGGAGGGAGTAGTTCCCCTATCTTCTCCCGAAACACAGCATAAAGGCGACACTATATATGCAGCATCCTTTTCAGGTGATTCCTCTCAATCTAAGTAATCTGCTACTTCTGTTATTGACATTCCTCACAGTGCTTTTCATGGTACTGCTAGACAAGCTTGGCAAGCCTTTGAAACAATCTCCTCGATCGCCAATGGGAATCGTTTCTTTAGAGTTTGCGGCGAGACCAGCTGATGCAATGCAAATGATTCAATCCTGGGGTAATGCAATTAGAAATGCAAAACAGATATTCTGGCTCGATTTCCCCTTTCTAGTGCTCTACTCTACTGCTCTGAGCCTTGGGTGCATTTGGGCAACCCGTGCTAGCTCTAACCCAGATTGGATTAATGCGGGAGTGGTTCTTGCATGGAACCAAGGTTTAGCAGGATTATTTGACATCGTAGAAAACTTGGCAATGTCGTCCTTCTTATTTAGGAACATTCAAGGCTTAGAGGTTCGATCGATGGACAGACTCCTCACTTTAACGACTGTTGTTTCAGCAAAGGTAAAGTTTAGCCTAATTTTTCTAGGGCTACTTTATATTGTAATTGCTGTGGGACTTAGAGTATTTCAGATTGAATGAATTGGCACCTTTTTGATTACCCAATGTAATGAACATTCGCAGCCAGTCAAAGTTGTTTCAAGCGATGTAGATTTAGCCTTAAAGGCAAAGATATGATAGACGATACGCATGACATTCTCAGTACCTTTAACAGATATGCCACAACTTTTGAAGCCTTGAATCCTCTAACAGTTCTCGACTTCTATCATTATCCTGCTATTTTGATTTCCCCTTAAAAGACAGTAGCAATCAAGAACCGAATTGAAGCATTCCTAACGCTTGCAACCGTGATGTTTGATCTCAAGAGACGTGGCTATCACCACGCTAAAACTTCATCATTAAGTGTTAGGAAGCTTGCTAAGTAGAGAGACAAAAGTAAACGCTGTTATGTCAAGATAAGGGAGAAGCCCGTTTTACTTCCCTTTTTCCAATGACTCGTCCTCGGCTCCAAGTGGTTTTAAGCACAGAAGAAGACTGCACTTTGCTGGAACTTAGAACTGCCAGTAGGGTGCCCCAACGAACAAAAGACCGTGCTGAGGTGTTACGCCTGAGTCACCGAGGATGGACGACCGACAAGATCGCTGAGTATTTTGACTGGCGTGTGGAGACAGTGCGTGAGACCCTCTATCGCTGGAAGCAACAAGGATTAGGGGGATTGTGAGATGCTCCCCGTCCAGGACGTCGTCCCAAGTGGCAGGAAGCCGACATAGCGCACTTAGAGCAATCGTTGCAGCAGGAAGTCCAAACGCACAATGCTCAGCAGTTAGTGCATCAATTGCAGCAAGAACGACAAGTCAGGTTGAGTCCACAGCAACTGCGACGGATTCTTAAAAAAAGGCTACCGTTGGAAGCGAACCTGACAGAGCCATCGAAGCTTACAGAGCCCCCTAGAGAAACAGCTCCAACAAGCAGACTTGGAATTGTTGCAGCAAGCCGCATGGGAGGGGCATTTGAAGTTGAAATACTTGGATGAGTCAGGCTTCGATTGCTGGAGCCCAGTGAGCTACACTTGGTCTCTGATCGGTACGCAAAAGCGACAGGAACAGACCGCCCGGCATGGTAGACGGGCCAACATCATTGGAGTCTGGGAACCGGATTGCAGTTTTAACTATGGCTTAGCGGTCGGGAGCATCACGAGTGCAACCTATCTTCGCTTCATGGATGAACAAGCCAAACAAGCCCAACGGTTGTTTAAGCGAACCGGCAAAATCACCGTGATTACTCAAGACAACGCTCAGATTCATACTTGTCAAGCGGTACAGCAATGCATTTCAGACTGGCAGAAGAAGGGACTGTACTTGTTTTATCTGCCTCGATACAGTTCAGAGTTGAATCCGATTGAGGGAGAGTGGCATCAGATTAAAGCCCATCGGATCCGAGGGCAGATGTTTGAAGATGAGTATGATTTAGTGATGAGCGTGATTGCAGGTGGGCAATCTAGAGGAGAAGCAACCGGATGTAAAGTGAAACGCTTCGGATTCAGCTCAAAGAAAATAATCAAGCAAACTGCTAAATCTCCGGCTTAACCTTGTTTATTTGTAGCCATCCACTAGACTTGTCGGGAAATAAGCAAGAATAGAAGGCAGAAATGGGATAAGCAAATGCTGGATATTGAACGGGTGCTGACACAAGACCGCTTGCTGCGCGCTTTAACTGGCTTGAA
>NZ_JAMPLI010000022.1:0-93018 GCF_039962475.1 Leptolyngbya sp. GB1-A1
TGATCACCTTATGCTAACCGCAGCAGGATTATGGAACTTCTACCTGACTGCGGCATAGGAAGAACTTGAAAGGTCGCATTGGCTAGCTCTGTTCTTATTTCCCGACAACTCTACTCCCTACCTAAATGATGGAAGAGGACTACAGGTAGTCAAAGTCCGATCGCTACACTAAGCAAGGATTTCATCGCAATTTCATCACTGCCTACTATTGTAGAAATAACTAAATGGTCATAATTTTTGCCCTATTCCTTTCAGGAGGGGCTTTTTCTTTCTCTGAAGCTTGTGGGTACACGAGAACTACCAACAAGCTTGATTCCCTGGGGTAGAGCTAAGACCGGGAAACTTATACAGGGATGTTTCTGACAGGGATAGGTAATTGAACGAGAGCGCGAATTACAGCGTCTATTTCAAGCTATCTAATTAAAGATAGGAAAGAGAAAGCTTGCAACAATAGAAAGTGACACAAAAAACTGTGATTTGAGTACTTAACTCTGACACTTTCGCTGAAATTATCCGATAGGTTTGATAGAGCGTTTGATAGAAACAAGCACAATGGGCAATTGCATCGTCTTAGCAGCAGGTGAACTTTGCAATTGCAGCGATCGTGAACAACATAATAGCGATCGTTTAACCTGAGCGAGCAACTGTCACACTTCCATTTAAAAAGTTTTGGTGAAAACTACCATTACCAAAAACAAACTTTACCATAGAAGGTTAAGAAATGTTAAGCAAATCTGGCCTGTGGAAAACTTGCGTCTTTCCTGTGGAAAACTTGTTGAAAAGTAGTGGAAAAGCTATTCTTTAAAGGGGATAGCGAAAGTGAGTATAATTACCTATGTGATAAAAGCAGCAGTTTTCCCACAGGTTTTCCACAGGAACGATCACTTGAACCTCAACTCATCTAAGCATTTCGCAACTTTTCCCTATTTTCCACAGGCTCTATTACTGCTAGATCTCTTTAAAACTATTTAAGAATAATCAGATCAAACGATCGAGCGATCGAGCAAAAAGGCTTGATTGAATGCGAATCGACAAGGGTGTTACGATCTGCATCCAGATTGGAAGCGTGTAGGCAAACCCTGAGAAATCCTTTACTCACTTTCTCAGATCCACGCTATATTTCTGCCAGCATGGGTTCTTTGGCCTAGCAACCCGAAGTCAAACCGTGTTCCGCCTGTCTGCGATTTCCTCCCCCGTTTACGTTCACTTCCGTCCATGAAACTCATCTGCACCCAAAGCGAACTGAATACGCATCTCTCCCTGGTCGGTCGCGCGGTTCCTTCCCGTCCGAGTCATCCGGTTTTGGCAAATGTCCTGTTGACCGCGAATGACGAAACCCAGCAGGTCAGTCTAACAGGCTTTGATCTGAGCCTGGGCGTTCAAACCAGTTTTGCGGCACAGGTTCAGGAGGCAGGAACGCTAACGCTTCCGGCAAAGCTACTGTCAGACATCGTTTCTCGGCTGCCCGAAGGCGAAATTACCCTGTCTGACGAGGGCAACGAAGCTCTGGTGACGCTCACCTGTTCATCGGGACGCTATCAGGTGCGGGGTATGGGGGCAGAAGATTATCCAGAACTGCCTGCGATCGAGGATGGAAACATCGCCCAGCTTCCCGTCGAAGCACTGATTGAAGGGCTGCGCGGTTCGCTCTTTGCGACCAGTTCTGACGAATCGAAGCAGGTGCTCACGGGCGTTCACATTACCGCAGAAGCCGACGGATTAGAATTTGCCGCCACCGATGGACATCGCCTCTCCGTGGTGCAGACCGTTAGTGAGGATAATCAAAACGAGGCGGAGTTTGGCGTCACCGTGCCCGGCAAGGCACTGCGGGAGCTAGAGCGGATGCTGCAAACTAATGGAACTGGAACAGCGATTACGGTACGGTTTGACCAGGGACAGCTTGTCTTTGTCTGGGAAGGCAATCAACGCCTCACCAGTCGCCTGCTCGAAGGGCAGTATCCCAACTATCGCCAGCTTATTCCTCGCCAGTTTTCCCGCCAGATGACACTCGATCGCCGCCAGGTCATTAGCGCACTGGAACGAATCGCAGTCCTGGCAGACCAGAAAAATAGCATTGTCAAACTTAGCCTCAACAGCGTTGTGCAGGAGCTTGTCCTCTCGGTAGACGCGCAGGATGTAGGCAGTGGACGGGAAGCGATCGCCGCTCAAATTTCTGGTGACGATCTGGAGATTGCCTTTAACGTGAAATACCTGCTGGAAGGGCTGAAGGCATTGAATACCACAGAGATACAGATGCAGTTTAATACGGCAACTAGCCCCTCCATTCTGACCCCAGTGGGCGGCGTGAAAATGACTTATTTGGTCATGCCTGTTCAGGTTCGGAGCTAGTGCTTGGCGATCGCTTAAGTTGTGTCTAATTTAAGCTTGGGGAATACGAATGCCTACAGTGAAGCCTAGCCGTGGAACTTTGGATGTCCTGATTCCCTTACGGGACTATCTCAAGCAGGAATATCAAGATCGCCTCGATCGCATCATTCTCTTTGGGTCACAGGCAAGAGGTGACGCAACCGCAGCTTCAGATATTGATGTGCTGATTGTGCTGAAAGATCCGGTTGATGCGAGTGCAGAAATTGATCGAACCAGTCAGTTTATTGCTCAACTGTGCCTGGAACACAATCTGCTAATTTCTCGACTCTTTATGCCGCGATCGCGCTTTGAAACGGAAAACTCACCGTTACTGCGAAACATTCGCTCGAATGGGACTGTATTGTGATTTCAAAATCACAAGCCTTGATTGATAGAACTTATACCAGCGATAAGAGTGACCTTCTGACAACTCAGATGCCTCTAAATGCATTTTTTCCTTGACCTATTTGCACTTAGAAATGCTTGGATATCTTGATGAAGATGTCAGCTGTTCAATTCTATTGCTTGCGAAATATTGTATTAGTGCAGGCAGCTTCAGTATATTTTAGGAGACAATCTGATGTCAGCCAATCTAACTGTTTATTGTCTTAATAATCTCACGGATTATGCAGAATTTGAGCGACTGTGTAATGATTTAATGTTGTTACAAGGATACTTATCTATTGAGCCGCTTGGTGGTTTCAAAGACAAAGGACGAGATGCAATACATGTTAGTAAATCCCAAGAGATAACAATATTTGCTTATAGTGTACGTGAGGATTGGAAGGACAAACTCATGGAAGATGCAGAAAAGATTTATAAGCATGGTCATGTTTGTCATGAATTGATTTTTATTACAACTTCTCAACCAACTGCAACTGAACGAGATAAAGCCATCAATGATGTCCGTAGTAAATATGGCTGGAATCTAGAAGTTTATGGACTTGAACGTCTTAGAATGTTGCTAGACACAAGTTATCCTGAAACTAAAAATAAATATCCCCAAATCTTTCCTCCCAATTTTTTTGCTAATCAGACATCTCTTATGGGAAAGGTACTAGAAGCCTTTAATAGAGAGATGCTTATGCTAAAAGAAAATTTGGGGCATCCGAATGGAATTGCCTTATCAAAACTTGCTTGCATGGCAGTCGAACAAGAAGGAGATTTTAACGCTGCTATCGAAGCTATCGCTTTGCTGTTTAGACTGGCTTATGCAGTTAACGAAAAGAGATTTCTAGGTATGTCTTTTGAGGAAGAAGAAGAAGATGTAATCTTGCGTGGTTTACTGGTAGTTAAACCAATCACTAAAGGCTTACAAAGAGCAAATGTCATCAGCTCAACAATAAAAGCTCTAAAGTGTTTTATAGAAAATGACTACAGTTTACTAAAAAGAGCAAATGAATGGTCAAGAATGTTTGCTCTTGTAGGTGAATCACTATTATTTTCAAAATTATCGGATTACAGTCAAATACCACATAAATCTTTTGGTACAGTTGCAACAATCTGGAATGCAACATGCTTAGAATTCTATTCTGAAGGGATGGAATCGGAAGCAAAAGAGATGACCAGACTGTTGGTTAATACTCTAGTTGGATTAGCTTTTGCTGTTTACTCTAAGGGAGTTGTCTTTCCAGAGCCGCCAAAAGTTTTATATTACTCTGCCTGTGGTGAGAGACTGCTAGAACCAGGGCATCATGTAGACTTGCTTCCTATCATTTCTTTGCTCAATACAATTGCAACTCTACCGATTGAGCTATTTATCTACGCTTTTGAGTCACTGCAGCATTCTACTGGAATAGCTTCACCTCAGGAAGCTAGTGAGGGTATTATAGAGCTTTCAGATGCACTCGAAGCAATCAAACGATGGGCTGTTGTGCCGGGACCAGCAATAGTTTGCGGAGTTTTTCTGAAAACTCAACAAGATATAGAGACATTCAACCGTGAACTGCAAGTAGTACATGAACGTGGAATGCAGGTAAGCTTATGGCTTGCTGAATTTCTTATGGTGGAACGTGCTCTTGCTTTGCGAGAAAATTTTTGGGGAGGACTTGAACCCGAACAAGTCATTAATAGGCTTCGTCGCCCTGGTAGGACTTCCTAATCACATATAAATATCTACTAAAGTCAAGCCAAATCCCGATTACCACTGCCCCGTCTCCGGTAGAAAGAAACATTGGTATTGTTAGCAGAGAAGAATTTTGGTAGGCGTTAACGGATAGCTACCTTAAGTTCTTCGAATCGTCACGCTTGATCGAATTCGTGCTGATCTGGCACTCTTTTGCAGTATTCAAACAAACCCCAACTCTCGCTAGAGGAAAGCGGCGTTTTTGAAGCTTCCAATACCACTTAGAGCTTGGGCATTGGAGCGATCGTGGGCTTGCTGGGCAGTAAGGCAATCGACAAATCGCCTTCAGACGAGGACGAAGCAGAAAAATAGGCGATCGATTGAGTTCCAGGCTGCAATGGTTAAGCCTTAAGCTCAGAACTTGCAGCTTGGAGCTAAGAATTTTGGATGCTGGAGCCAAATGTGAAGCCAATCTTGCAATATTGCAAAACATTCAGATGACCCAGCAGGCAACGGAGTATGCTCAGCTCTTAAACGAAGCCCTGGCAATTAGTCAAAGTGTCCGTCATGAGCTTGAGCCATATCTGAATCTGCTGAAATCGTGAGTCTGAATCAGGAAAAGGGTAGGGTAACCCAGCTATCTGCTAGAGATTCATGATTTTCTTGCTATCTCTTTACGGCAACTTTGACTAAATCAGGGAGATGCCCATTAGGCTGATAGCAGGGTGAGTGACTACCCTACCCAAGACCGGGGCAGGCAGTTATGGGGGCTCATGGACTGCTTGCTTCCCCTTGGGTACTCGTCAAGAGTCGCAGAGCGATTTGAACGAGTGATATAAACTACCACAGCAAAAACCGATTCAATTTCGGTCATCTTCAAACATCGGCGCTAAGGTTTTGCAGTGAGAAAAGTATGCTGTGTTCCAGGCTAATCCTCAAGCAGAGCTGTTTTGCGGCGATCGATATTCACGATCACAGAAGACGTTGATAGCGTTTTTGCACCCTGCTGCATAGTCTGCACGTCGATTTCTCGCCAGTCTTTCGGACTCTGGCAGTGATGAGCAACCAGTAATCCCCACAGACGCACCTGCTGATTTGATTCATCTTGCAGCGGAACCAGAATCGGCACGACGAGATTCGCTCGTACCTGCATTCCTTTCAGGAAACTCCGATGGCACTCGGCGATCGGTTCAGTGTCAATATCAGATATGGCTCGAACTCTGCCTTTTAGATATTGCTCTGCATATTCGCCGTTAAAGCACTCGTCGGGTCCGGTTTCGCCGTAGATGGAATATTTTGTGTCGCTTAGAGCTTCAAAGGTGACGCGCCCTTCCCATTCTCGATAGAAGTAATAAAGGGCAACGCGATCGACTTGAAGCTGTTCGCGCAATTCGTTGGCTGTTTTTTGGACTAAATCATCGCGCTCAAGATTGTGCGACAGCCGTCGAATCAGCTTTTGCAAGCCCTGATCAAAGGAAGTCTCAGACGCAGACGATGAGCGATCGAAACGATTTTGCACAGACTTAATGATGGAAAACAGTAACAATAAACCAGCGTACTTCTAATCTAGCTCTGGTTTAGCTTTAGGGCAATCACTCGATAGCAAGAGGTTGATGCAAAGCAGTTTCCTGGCAAGAATTAACTATCCGGCAGTTTTTAAAAGCTGATTGAGCTGCTGCACGAGCGGATCGCGCTGCTGTTGCTTAATCCGTTTGTAAGCGATCGCTAAACCCATTGCGAGACGGTCTTCGATCGCGGCTGCGGTTTGCTTTGATCGACAGGAATTCGCTAGCTTCTGGTAACTTTCTGCTCGGAACAGCGTGATGACTAACTCTTGAAACAATGCTGCATCAAAACAGGAAATCGTTTCCCGCAGTTCTGAGTCAGCAATCAGCAGTTGCTTTGCCTTACAGCGAATGACTGCCCGCATTGGCTGAATCGGTTGAGCAAGTTCCATAAACTGTCTTTGCATTTGAAAGAATGCTGTGAAGTATATCGTCTTACCAAAATCAGACTCAATCTTCTCGCGATAGATCTAAGAGATCTCAACCTGTAGCAAAGGAGGGAGATTTGAATCGAGTGCTATTCAGATCTCGATTGCGACTTTTCAAATAGGCTCTGCCGGGCTGCTCGCACCGGTTAATGTCTCCTCACTTTAGGTTGAGGATGAGCGTTAGACATGACTAATGCCGATTAGTTTAGCCAATGCAACTTTACAATCTGCCAAACGCAAAACCTAATTCTCTGCTGCGTTCAGAACTTGAAGAATCCCTAATTAATTGACTCAAAAGGGACACCAGCCCAGTATGTTTTTAGATCGGGGCACTGCGGGCAAGACTCTAACTGTCCCAGCTTCGGCATTTTATTGCGTTTATTTTAGATGCGCTATGAGTGAATCCACGATCGAATCCATTCTGCAAGAAAATCGTTTATTCCCCGCGACTGCCGCATTTGCCCAGCAGGCCCAGATCAAGAGCTTGGAGGAATACCAGCAGCTCTATGATCGCGCCAAAGCTGACCCAGAAGCGTTTTGGGCAGAACTGGCAGAACAGGAGCTGCACTGGTTTCAAAAGTGGGACAAAGTGCTGGACTGGCAGCCACCGTTTGCCAAGTGGTTTGTGAATGGCAAAATTAATATCTCCTACAACTGCCTCGATCGCCACCTGACCACCGAGCGACGCAACAAAGCTGCGCTGATCTGGGAAGGCGAACCGGGCGATTCGCGCACGCTCACTTATGCCCAGCTTCATCGGGAGGTCTGTCAATTTGCCAATGTGCTGAAGCAGTTGGGCGTGAAAAAGGGCGATGTAGTGGGCATTTATATGCCGATGATTCCCGAAGCAGCGATCGCGATGCTTGCCTGTGCCCGAATTGGTGCGCCGCATACAGTGGTGTTTGGCGGATTTAGTGCGGATGCCCTGCGCGATCGGCTCAACGACGGCAAAGCAAAGCTGGTGATCACCGCAGACGGAGGGTGGCGGAAAGATGCGATCGTGCCCCTCAAAGAACAGGTGGATAAAGCACTGGCAAATGGGGCGGCTCCAAGCGTGGAAAACGTGCTGGTGGTGCAGCGAACGGCGCAATCGATTCAAATGGAACCCGGACGCGATCACTGGTGGCATGACCTGCGTCCGAATGCTTCGGCAGACTGTCCCGCAGAGCCGATGGACAGCGAGGATATGCTGTTTATTCTCTATACGTCGGGCAGTACGGGCAAACCGAAGGGCGTGGTTCACACCACGGGCGGCTACAACCTCTACACCCACATAACCACCAAGTGGATCTTTGATCTGCGCGATACGGATGTTTACTGGTGTACGGCAGATGTGGGCTGGATCACCGGACACAGCTATATCGTTTATGGTCCATTGTCGAACGGGGCAACCACGCTGATGTATGAAGGTGCGCCGCGTCCCTCTAATCCGGGCTGCTTCTGGGATGTGATCGAGAAGTACGGCGTGAATATTTTCTATACGGCTCCCACGGCGATTCGGGCGTTTATCAAAGCGGGGGAAGAGATACCGAATGCTCGCAATCTGTCTTCGCTGCGGCTTCTAGGAACGGTGGGCGAACCCATTAACCCCGAAGCCTGGATGTGGTATCACCGTGTGATTGGCGGCGAACGCTGTCCGATCGTCGATACGTGGTGGCAAACCGAGACGGGTGGTATCATGATCTCCCCGCTTCCGGGTGCCATTCCGGCAAAACCGGGTTCTGCAACTCGTCCGTTCCCCGGCATTCTGGCAGAGATCCTCGATCTGGAGGGCAATTCGGTTCCGGCCAATGAAGGCGGCTATCTAGCAGTCAAGCACCCCTGGCCTGGCATGATGCGAACGGTCTACGGCGACCCCGATCGCTTCCGACGCACCTACTGGGAACACATTCCGCCGCGAGAGGGCAACTACTTCTACTTCGCAGGTGACGGGGCACGGCAGGATGAAGACGGCTATTTCTGGGTGATGGGTCGTGTGGATGACGTGATCAACGTGGCAGGACACCGCCTGGGCACGATGGAAATTGAGTCTGCGCTGGTGTCTCATCCTGCTGTGGCAGAAGCCGCTGTCGTCGGCAAACCCGATGAGCTAAAGGGAAGCGAAGTCGTCGCCTTTGTCACCCTGGAAGGAACCCACTCGCCCAGCCCAGAACTCGCTGCCGAACTGAAAAAGCACGTCGGTCAGGAAATTGGCGCGATCGCCCGTCCAGGAGAAATTCGCTTCAGCGATGCCTTGCCCAAAACGCGATCGGGCAAAATCATGCGGCGACTCTTGCGCTCTCTGGCAGCTGGCGAAGAAGTTTCTGGCGATACTTCAACCCTGGAAGATCGATCGGTCTTGGACAAGCTGCGGCAGGGAGTTTAGCTTGAGGCTGTAGTTTGTTGAGTTTTAGAGTCTGTTTGATTAGTCGCAAAGCTCCTGCATCGCCCCCTAAATCCTCCAATGCTAGGGGACTTTGAAACGTTAAACCTATCTGTTGCAGAAGGATTGTCTGCGTTGGTTCGGTTTCCCTCAGAACTGGGGGGTTCGGGGGGCGGTTCGGCGCAGGGGGATGACTTTTAAGGTTCTTAAAGTTTTTGGGGCGATCGTCTCGCCCCTTTCGTTTTGCTAACTTATTGCTCCAGCACACTCATAAATTTTCCTGGGGCAAAGGGAGCCGGAATAATGGGGGTGAAGTGAACCCGGTCGTTCACCAATCGCCTCACATAGAACTCGTTGATCTTGTGATTCACCCAGTCCCTTGAGCCAACAATCCAGACCTGACCTTTTTCGTCAGGCGAAAGCGGCAGCAGTTCATTGAACTCTGTAGTCATGATATTTTTACCTCACTGATGCAGTGTGAACTGTAGAGAAGAAAAGCCTAAGGCGTGGTTCCCAACCACTCATTTCGCATCAGCGAGGCACGATCGAATAAAATCAATGCAGCCTAGCCTCCTGCCAACTCAGGAAGTTAGGTTAGCTGGTTAGGCAGTGTTCCCGCACTCCTAATCAGCGTCCTCACCTTAAGCTTTGTCTACTGGTACTGAAAAACCAGTGTTGATCAGGATAGGGCAAAGACTTGATACGCACAAGCGTACTGGAAGAATTTATCCGAACTCGCCCCCCTAGCCCCCTAATTCTGGGCGGAACCGGACTTTTGCTAAGGTGTCCTGATAGATGGGCGATCGTCCTGATTTTGGTAATAGCTATGAATCATCTTGGCACGAAGACTTTGCAAATAATTAACGATTCTGAAAAGCTAATTCAAATTGAGAGAAGCATTAGTCAGGTAATTCGTTCCGAACCTAAATCAGCATTGATTAGAGATTTAATTCTCATAAAAACAGCAGAATGGATCGCTGTTCCTACATTAAGCTTTCCAAATTTTAACTTGATTTTAGAGTATCAAAGTCAGACACAACTGAATACTGATAACAAGAATTTGTATGGTGTTATTCTACCGATATTTGGTATCCCTTTTTCTGTTTGTGAAGTTCCTTTATCATCCGAAGGAATTCAAGAATTCTACTCTATTTTAGGGGCTTCACCCTTTAGCCCTGTATTATTTAGTGGAGACCAAAAACCCAATTGGATGATTATATGCATGGAATCAGAGTTTTACATCATTGTAGGGACATTTGAAACAGTCGAACACTTGCTTGGATGCACATACGCGGAAGCCTTTAGACACTTTCGTACTTTCATCAATGGGTTTAACAGATCTGAGTCAGCATCCCCGCTATCACAAAGGTTCTACACCTAATATAGTTTTGTTAACAGTCAGCTTGAAAAGTATCAGCAGGCTAGTACCGGCACTGAACTGCTTCTAACTCTTAATGATGACGATCTCATCAAGGCTGTAATTGGCTAGGCTCTTGTAGAATGCGTTAGCGACAGCGTAATGCATGATCCCGCTGCCCTATATGACGGCTTGAGGAATTCGAGACGAACTATCGGAGAAATTATGGGAACAGCATACGAAGTTGCTTTAGTTTGTAACCTAAAACCTACTCTGTCTCCGCAAATTATGGAGACTTTAAACTATCTAACGCGCTCACAGGATTACGATTTTCCGAAAGCAATTAGCCACCTTTTTTTTGATGTTGACTTTGGCGACGAATGGAGAATTATCATTGCCAATAATTACCCACGGGGCGGAGAGGATTTTTCTCCTCAGGCTTGCAGAAGTGTACTGAGCAATAATCAGCTTTGCTTTCGAGTTTTGCTAGACGACGACACGTTCTACAACGTGGGATGGTTCCTCCTGGATTGGCTCGCAACGATTAGCGATACTCAGGGGCTTGTTGGCTACCGGATTGATATTGTACGTTCTGAATGTACACTCATCTTTTTTAAGAATGAACAGGTAATTGGACATCAATCATTGCCATCGGAAATTCCAGAGCCTCTGAAAGAAACTTTTAATAGAGTATTGGGGGGAACTGGATTTTTCCCGTATGAGTGAAGCGGTGAGAATAGTTTTAGCCAAGATATTGCTATCAGTCCTCAGACGCTTGCCTTCCAACCCCTTCGCTACAATAAAGCACAAAACAACTCTCCGCGCTTATGTCCATCAGCGTCAACCTACCTGAAACCCCTGAACAACTTGCGGCTTTAATCGATCGCATCCAGGCAGGCGAAGAGCTTTTGCTGATCAAAGAAGGAGTCGCAATCGCTCACCTGGTTCCCACCCATCCTCGGATTCCTGGACAGGACAAAGGCAGAGTGATGATTGCCCCTGACTTTAACGCACCTCTTCCAGAAGACATCTTGAATGATTTTGTGAATCCCACCTAACAGAATTGCATTGGGAAATTGTGATCAAATTGGTAGCGTAAAGCAACGCTTTTGGGAGCATACGATTCGGGATGAGGCGGATTGCGCGGCATTGTGATTATATTCATTACAACCCGGTGCGACATGGGTTATGCGGTTGCTTTGCAGTTCCCCTTCTGAGGTAATCGGGCAGTGGATTGGCAGTATTCGAGTTTTCACCGGTTTGTGGCGCAGGGGGTGTACTCGAAGGATTGGGGAATGCGGGGGGAATGGGTGCCGTTTTTGGAAGGGGGCGATGGATGATGAGAATGTTGCGCTAAGGGTTGTTGGATGTTTGAGGGGAGTGTTTGGGGTTTGGGTCATGCGTTACGCTGTCGCTAACGCATCCTACAAGATCTACGATCGGACTTAAACAGGTTTTCGCTTCACAAATTTGATTTGTCGATCGCTTTGCACTTCCCCAACTTCCCAGCCAAGATGCTGATAAAAGCCGTATGCTCTTAAGCTGGGCTGATTTCCGGTGTAAAGCTGAATTTTGGTTGTGCCTTGTGACCAGAGCCACTCTTCTGCTTGCTGCATCAGTGCCCGACCTGCGCCGCGACCTTCAAAAGCAGGTAAGACAAATAGCCCGAAGACCATTCGTTCAACCGCATTTGCAAAAGAGAAGCCCACTGCCTGCCCGTCGATTTCTGCAATCCAGGCACGGCAATGGGTTTGTAGCATTTGGGCGATCGTTTCAGGAGTCACGCCCAGCCCTGCCAGTTCCTCCCGCGACTGATGGTTTTCCACCACGCTCGTTCGGATGTGAAACAGCGTCTCAATGTCGTCTAAACGGGCAAGGCGGATCTGCATGGGAGCTAGACTTCCGACCTCACTGTTTCTGGCTGCTCCAATTCTGTCGCTGGCTCTGGGTCACGAAAATCGCGCTTGTGTTTCGGGAAGATGCGATCGGTCGCGTTCTTCGCAACGATGTACAGGATCGGCAGAATGAACAGACTGAGGAAGGTCGAGATTAAATAGCCGCCGAACAGGGCAGTACCGATCGATTGACGGCTGGCTGCTCCGGCTCCAGTTGCAATTAGGAGTGGGAAGAAGCCCACCAGACCCGAAAAGGATGTCATCAGAATCGGGCGGAGACGATCCTGGGCAGCTTCGATCGCCGCCTGGGTTGTCGTCAGTCCTTCTTCGCGGAGCTGGTTGGCATATTCCACGACGAGAATCGCGTTTTTGCTGGCGAGGCCGATTAGCACCACCAGACCGATTTGGCAGTAAATATCGTTCGACAAGCCCCGGAAATACTGCATTCCCAGCGCACCTAGCACCGCAAGCGGCACGGTCAGCAGAATGATCACTGGATCGACTACGCTTTCATACTGCGCTGCCAGCACCAGAAACACCAGAATAATCCCTAAGCCAAAGACGATCGGAGCCTGACCGCCCGATTCGACTTCCTCTAGCGCGGTTCCTGTCCACTCAAAGCCCATGCCTGCGGGAAGAACTTGCTGAGCGGTTTGTGCCATTGTGTCAAGTGCCTGACCGGAACTCACGCCCGGAGCCGCATTCCCCTGAATCGAAATCGATCGAAACAGGTTGTAGTGGGTAATGGTCTGGGCGGTCGTTGCCGGAGTCACCGTGACCAAGTTACTGAGGGGAACCATCTGTCCGCTTGCCGATCGCGCGTAGAACTGCCCAATGTCATTGGGGTTCGCTCGAAACTGCTGGTCTGCCTGGAGATAAACGCGATAGTTGCGCTGATCCAGGTTAAAGTCGTTGACGTACTGCGACCCCAGAAAGCTTTGCAGCGTGTTGAAAATATCGTCAATGTTGACACCGAGCGATTTTGCCCGTTCGCGGTTGACTTCGATCGTGAGCTGCGGTGTATTGGCGGAATAGGTGGTAAACACGCCCTGCACGCTCGGATTCTGGTTTGCCGCACCCAGGAATTTTTGCATCTCGCCCAAAAACGCCGTTAGGGGCAGGTTGCCGCGCCGATCCTGCAACTCCATCTGGAAGCCGCCAAAGTTGCCGACTCCCTCGATCGACGGTGGATTGAGCGCAAAGATTCTCGCTTTCGGGATGCCAAAGTAGCCCATTTGCGCTTTTTGAATCACTGACTCGACGCGCTGTTCGGCGGCGGTTCGCTCTTCCCACGGTTTCAGCAACGTGAACATAATGCCCTGGTTCGACGCGACCCCGGCAAAGCTGAAGCCTGTCACCGCAAAGTTAGACTCGACTTCGGGCAACTGCCGCACCTGCTCCGATGCCTGATCCATAATGCGCTTCGTGTAGTTGAGCGACACGCCTTCGGGAGCCTGCACCAGCGTAATAAAGTAGCCCTGGTCTTCTGCAGGTAGAAACGCCGAGGGAACGAAACGATAGAACCAGGCAGTAAAGGCAAGTGCCGCCACAAAAAAGACCACCATTAAATAGCGGAAGCGGATCACGCTGTGCAACAGGCGACGATAGCGGCGGCGATATGCTTCCTGAAAGCGGTTAAACCCTCTAAAGAATCCGGCTAAAGGTCCGCGACCTTCACGACGCTCTCGCAGCAGCAGAGCAGACAGCATCGGCGACAGCGTGAGCGCGTTAAAGGTAGAAATCGTGATCGAAAAGGCGATCGTCAAGGCAAATTGCCGATAAATTGCCCCGGTGGTTCCTGGAAAAAATGCCACGGGAATGAAAACTGCCATCAGCACCAGCGAAGTTGCAATCACGGCTCCGCTCAGTTCCTTCATGGACTGCACGGCAGCTTGATAGGGAGTCATGCCTCGATCCTGCACTTTGGCGGCGACGGATTCGACAACCACGATCGCATCGTCCACCACAATCCCCGTTGCCAGGGTCAAGCCGAACAAGGTTAGCGTGTTGATGGAAAAGCCAAAGAGTTTCGCAAACAGGAAGGTTCCCAGCAGCGAAACAGGAATTGCCACTGTCGGCACGATAATGGTGCGCCAGTCTTGCAGAAACAAAAACAGCACCAAAACGACCAGAATCACCGATTCGACCAGGGTTTGCACCACGTCGCGCAGCGATTCTGACACAAACATAGTGGTATCAAAGGCGATCGCGTACTTCAAGCCGGGCGGAAAGGTTTTGCTGAGCTGCTCTAGCTCTCTACGGATTGCTTCGGCTGCCTGGATTGCGTTTGTGCCTGGACGCTGAGTGACCCCCAGACCCACGGCTTCCAGGTTGTTATAGGTGAGGAACGTGCCGTAGTTTTCCGCGCCCAGTTCGACCCGTCCGACATCTCTAAGGCGAGTCAGGCTGCCGTCATTGCCCGTTTTCAGCACCAGATTTTCAAATTCGCTAGCACTATTCAAGCGGCTCACTGCCCGCAGGCTAAGCTGAAAGTCCTGGTTATCCGCCGCAGGCTGCTGACCGATTTGTCCGGCTCCGACCTGAATATTTTGTTCGCGGATTGCGCTTGCCACATCCTGCACGGTGAGACTGCGACTTGCCAATCGATTTGGGTCAAGCCAGAGCCGCATTGCATATCGCCGTTCCCCGAAGATCTGGATATCGCCCACACCGTCGATCCGCCGCAGCGCGTCCAGCATCAGCAGATCGGCATAGTTGCTCATAAAGAGGCTGTCGTATTCGCCGTTCTCGCTGTAAAGGGCGATCGCCATCAAAAAGTTGCTTTGCTGCTGGTTAACCGTCACCCCGGTTTGAATCACCGATTCCGGTAGAAGCGGTTCAACTCGCGATACCCGGTTTTGTACGTTTACCGTGGCAATGTCCGGATCTTGGTTGGCAGCAAACGTAACCGTAATCTGGCTAGTGCCGTCACTGCCGCTAGACGAGCTGAGGTAGCGCATTCCCTCAATCCCGTTGATTTCGCGCTCCAGTACGTTAGTGACGCCGCTTTCGACTGTTTCTGCGTCTGCGCCCTGATAGTTTGCCGTAACGACCACCTGTTTGGGGCTGATGTCGGGGAATTGGGCGATCGGCAGTGTGGGCAGCGCGATCAGCCCCAGAAACACAATGACAATGGAACAGACAGCGGTAAAGATCGGACGTTGGATGAAGAATTTGGCAAACATGAGGATTGCGGGTGAGAGGTCAGAAGAGCCAGCGCATTGGAAAGTTGAGGATTGCGGATTGAATCTCTTGTGGGATGGGAAATAGTGGGATGGGGAATATATGGGATAGGGAATAAAGGGATGGAGCGTGAATTCCTTATGGGCTTGGGCTGGTGGCAGGACTGGGAGACGGGCTGCCTGCGGGAGCGATCGTGATGGGTGCGCTATCGGTCAGGTTCAACACGCCAGAGACAATTACCTGATCGCCCGGATTCAAGCCCGATCGCACCTGGTAGGCGTTGCCTTGAATGTCGCCCAGTTCGACTTTGCGCTGACGAGCAATTTGCTGGGGTTGTCCATCGGGTCCGGGCTGACCCTGTTCTACCACAAATACAAATGTTTCACCTGCAATCCTCGTTACTGCATCGGTTGGAACTAGCACGCCAGGCTGACTGTTCCAGATCACGCGGGCACGCACAAACTGTCCGTCGCGCAACTGACCTCCGCTCGGAAAACTCGCTTTTGCCAGCACCGATTGCTGTGCCGTATTAACCTGCGGCGAGATAAAGCTAATTTGTCCAGAGCCGATCGCCTGTCCCTGCTCGTTCACCAACTGCACCGGCAACCCGATGCGGAGTTCAGGCGCACGCTCGATCGGTACAGAGATATTCAAATCCAGATTTTGATTTTGAATGATGTTGGTGATCACGGTGCTCGACGTTACAAAGTCACCCACCTTGACCGGGATGGTGCTGACTACTCCAGCGATCGGGGCAGTCACCCGACTTTCACTCAAATCCGCTCCGGCAGTTGCCTGATCTGCCTGGGCACGACCGACACGGGCATTTGCTTCATTCAAAGCAGCCACCACCGCCCGCACGTTTTGTTCTGCTGCTTGCAGGGCAGCCACCGCCGTATCGCGGTTGTTCCGGGCACGATCGAGGTTTTGGCGTGACTCAGCCCCTTCTGCAGTAAGCTGCTGGAACCGGGCAAACTCCGATTCTTGCAGCCGCACATCTGCCTGGGCACGCTGTCTTTCTGCCTGGGCTGCACTCACCTGGGCCTGTGCCGTGGTGCGAGCTGCCTGAGCTGCTGCTACATCTGCCGCTGCGCCGCTGACTTCGGCTTGATTTTGCTCTGCGCTCAGCTCCACGATCGGTGTACCGGGTTGCACCCGATCGCCTGACGCGACAAAAAGATTCACAATTCGCCCATCGGTTTCGGGACGCAGCTCAACTTTACGCTGGGCTTCTAACGCGCCGACAAACTCAGAAGTGGTCTCAACCCGGTTGGTTTCGATCGGTTGTACCTGAACGGGAAAAGCGGGGGGTCCTTGAGGTCCGCCTTCGCCGCCACGACTGCATCCAGTCACGATCGCAGAAATCATTAGCGTTGCGCCGAGGATCTGACGCGACAAAGAGAGGGGGAGCCTGCTCAATTTAGCCATGCTGAACACCAGAAGAAGAAATGAGTGCGATCGAAACTTAAGGAAAAATCGAACTTAAGGAAAAAGCAGAGGGAAAAGCGGTTTGCTGGGCAGATTCCTGGGAGAGAATTGGGCTGACCCAAAATGGTCCGAGTTGCCAAACTTGTCCGGGTTGAAAGATGCGCTAGCTCATAACATCGTCCTTTGTGAAAGCTTTTGCGGTGCTTCTCTCAAACCATTCTCAAACGATGATTAGTGATGACTTAGGAGTGATTACTTGAGGAAATTGACTGCAATAATTCGCAGGGAATGAGTTTCGTAGTCTGACCGAGCCGAAGAGCGTTTTTTACAGTTTATGAATCTCTTTATGAATCTTAAGGTTTTTAACAGAAAGGCTCAACACCTCGATCGCTGCATAAACTGACATGTTCCAAAGTGCTTCTCAGAATACTGGATGCCTGAACTGTTACCGCTACACCCGAATGGAGGATTCTGAATTACTGCCTATTCGATTACCTAACGGGGAACCGCTGCGATCGTTTCTGGATAAGGATTTACTGTCTCCTCTTTTAGATTGTGCTCTCTGCTACCGAATCTCACTCTGCTTTAGAGGATAACGAACAAGGACAGCATAAATATAATGCTGCTGTAGAAATGTCTGGATACAGCAGTGTGGGGTCAGGCTTTGAAAGAGGTTGCCATGAGCCCTGTGAGGTCGGAATGAGAGCGAGGCAAAGCAGTTTCCCTTAAGGGCAATTGGCTGAAAAAAAGTCGCGTCGGGCGATCGGCGAGAAGAGTTTAGGGAAGCTCTAATCCTGAAACCATAACAGTGAATCGGGACAACAGGCAGTCGGGAGCAAGTTTGTCGGGATCAGTATTGCAAGCACATTGGAGATTGGGCTAGTGAGTAGTAAAAAGTATTTTGGTCTATCGCGTCGTCAGGTTGTTCGGGGTCTGCTAGCAACCACTGCCTTTGGCATCACTGCAAAGTTGGGCACGGGCTGTAGTCCGTCTGGCACAACGAATCAGGCCAGTGTGGGTGGCAGTGCAGCCGGGGGCGCTGAGGAATTGCCCGTTGGTTTTATCTACGTCGGCCCCAAGGATGACTATGGCTATAACCAGGCACATGCCCAAGGCGCGGCAGGCACGGCGAAGGCAGTCCCAGGTGTAAAGCTGCTCGAAGAAGCAAATGTGCCTGAAACCACAGCCGTTGCTGAATCAATGCGCAACATGATCGATATCGACGGCGCGAAGGTGCTGTTTCCAACCTCCTTTGGCTATTTTGATCCCCACATTCTCAAGATGGCAGCGGAATACCCAGATGTACAGTTCTTCCACGCAGGCGGGCTCTACAAAGAAGGGACGCATCCCAAGAATGTCGGCAGCTATTTTGGCTACATCGATGAAGCGCAATATGTGGCAGGTGTTGTTGCCGCACTGACTTCGAAGACGGGCAAACTGGGCTTCATTGGGGCAAAGCCGATTCCGCAAGTACTACGAAACATCAACAGTTTTACCCTGGGAGCGCGGAGCGTCAAGCCGTCTGCCACGACGCAGGTGGTCTTCACAGGCAACTGGGCAGAGCCGATCAAAGAAGCCGAAGCCGCAAACAGCATGGCAGACCAGGGCATTGACGTGATCACCTGCCACGTGGATAGCCCCAAAGTTGTGATGGAAACCGCCGAAAAGCGCGGCATTTTCTCTTCGGGCTACCATGCTAATCAGTCTGCGCTGGCTCCCAAAGGCTATCTTACGGGCGCAGAGTGGGACTGGACGAATATCTACTCGCGCATCACTCAGGATGTGAAAGCAGGCAAAACCCTCAGCGATGGCAGCATTCCCCATCTACTGCGGGGCGGCTTGAAAGATGGATTCTGTAAAGTTTCAGACTATGGTCCGGCAGTCAGCTCGGAAACAAAGCAAAAAGCCGATGCCGTGAAAGCCCAGTTTATGGACGGCAGCATGGTCATTTATAAGGGCGGACTGAAGGACAACAAAGGCAACGTGATTATCCCTGCCGGACAGGACCAAAAGCAGCAAGATCCCAAACTGGAGGAAATGAACTACCTCGTGGAAGGAGTGATTGGGTCGATCGGCAGCTAATCAAGCCTCTGCTCGGTTAGTAGGTTGTAGTCGCAGGATGGGTTAACGCAGTGTAACGCCTCACCCGCCAAGCATTAACGCACCCTTACAGATCGTGGGATACATCCAAACAAGCCCGCTTTTTTATCGCTTGGAAGACCGATGGGTTAGGCATTGCCGTAACGCATCCTGTGAGACTTCAGAACTCAACATTTCACTCAGTTATCATTTCCCTTAACCCTATGCAAAGTTGGCGAAGAACGCTCGAAGCAGTCTGTTTGCCGATCGCTGCCATTCTGGTGGGGCTGCTGCTGTTTGGTGTCTTTTGTACGGCAGTGGGCGCAAACCCGATCGCCGTGTATGGTTCGATCTGGAAATCTGCCTTTGGTCGATGGAATACGTTTCAAAATACGCTGATCCGGGCGGCTCCGCTGATGCTGTCGTCCCTCTGTACTGCCTTACCCGCTCGACTCGGACTGGTGATCATTGGCAACGAAGGGGCACTCGTGGTCGGCGGACTGGCGGCAGTGGCGATCGGTTTAGGACTGGGAACCTCGGTTGCGCCCACAATCGTTCAAATTGGCATGGCGATCGCAGGCATGATCGCAGGTGGTATCTGGATTGCGATTGCAGGTGGGCTGCGCCACTACCGCGCGGTAAATGAAACGATTAGCAGTTTGTTGCTGAACTATATTGCGATCGCCCTGCTGAATCATCTGGTGGGCGGACCGATGCGCGACCCCAACTCGCTCAACAAACCCTCGACCTATCCCTTGGCAGAAGTGAATATGCTAAGCGTGATGCCGGGAATGCGAGTTCACTGGGGCTTGGTGTTTGGCGTGATCGCCTGCATCATTACCTATTTTCTAATGCAGCGCACGGTGTTTGGCTTCGCGGCACGCACGGCAGGCGGCAACATTCGAGCGGCGCGGATTGCAGGTCTTCCCGTCGGCAAGCTGACGCTGATGGTGTGCTTTCTGGCAGGAGCCTGTGCTGGACTCGCAGGCATGGTGGAAGTCGCAGCCGTGCAGGGCGCAGCGAATGAATCCCTGAACGTCGGGTATGGCTATGGCGGCATTCTCGTCGCGTTTGCGGCAAGACACAATCCCTTAGCAGCGGTGCTGGTGTCGCTGCTAGTGGGCGGCATTCTGGCAAGCGGCGGCATTCTTCAGCGTGCCCACAATCTACCCGATGCCACCGTGCTGGTGTTCCAGGGGATTATCTTCCTTTGCGTGCTGTACAGCGATTCCCTATTTGGCAAGTTTGCCTTTTTTAAGGAGCGTCCGGCTTCCCCGCCCCCTGCCCCGACTGTGCAAAGTCCCACTGTTCCCACCTGAACCCCGCAGCATCTAAAAGGAGTCGATCGATGACTACAGAAGTTACGCAGGCACTTGGCTGGTGGGGCGTTCCGCTGGCGATCATTGCAGGAACCATGCGCGGCGGCACACCCTTTCTGTTTGTCAGCCTGGGAGAATGCCTGACCGAAAAGAGCGGCAAAATTAACCTTGGCTTAGAAGGAACGCTGCTGCTGGGTGCAATGGCGGCTTACGGCACATCCTATCTCACAGGTTCGCCCTGGCTGGGAGTGCTAGCGGCAGGATTAGCAGGAGCGTTTCTGGGCTGCATTCACGGCTGGCTATCGCAGCAGTTTCGGGTCAACGATGTGGCGGTCGGCATTGCCATGATTATTTTTGGCAGCGGACTCGCTTTTTTCTTTGGAAAGCCGTTTATTCAGCCTTCTGCACCGCAGTTGCCCACCTTTAATCTGGGAGCCTGGAGCGGTAATCCGGCAGTACAGTCTGCGCTGGCAGTTAGTCCTTTGTTTTTGCTGGGGCTGGCGATCGCTCCTGTAATGCGCTGGTTTTTTCGATCGACCCGCTGGGGCCTCTACATCCGGGCAGCCGGGGATAGCCCTGAGGCAGCGAAAGCAATGGGCATCTCGATTTTCAAAGTGCGGCTAATCAGCGTGATTGTTGGCAGTTTTCTCGCAGGCATCGGCGGCGCGGCACTATCGCTCTACTATCCGGGCGTGTGGACAGAGCGCATTTCAAGCGGACAAGGCTTGATGGCGGTCGCGCTGGTGATTTTCGCCCGCTGGAATCCAGTCAACTGTCTCTGGGCTTCGCTGCTGTTTGGCGGCGCACAGGCGCTTGGACCGGCCCTGCAATCGGTGGGCATCAAGGAAGGCTATTACCTGTTCAATGCCGCGCCCTATGTACTGACGTTGTTCATTATGATCTTCACCTGCTCTCCCAAACGATCGCTCTTTGGCGCACCAGGGGCATTGGGCATGGAGAATTAGCGGGGCGATCGATCGAATTCATTCTTGTAACTCTGAGGAATCCAATCATGAGTGGACTGGGTGGCTTAAACAAAACTCCGAATGGTGTCGTGATGGGACTGGTGCAGCTTCAGCTTCCCGTCGTCGTCACGCCCGCTGATCTGGCAGCGCAAACGCAGCGCATCTGCCACATGGTGGCAAAAGCAAGACGAAATATGCCGACGATGGATCTGGTGGTCTTCCCGGAATATTCGCTGCATGGGCTCTCAATGGACACTAATCCAGAAATCATGTGTCGGCTGGATGGCGCAGAAGTTGGGGCATTTCAGCAAGCCTGCCGCGACAACAAAATCTGGGGCTGCTTCTCGATCATGGAATACAATCCGCAGGGCAACCCCTACAACAGCGGCATCATCATTGACGACAAAGGCGAACTTAAGCTCTACTACCGTAAGCTGCATCCCTGGGTTCCGGTTGAACCTTGGGAGCCAGGCAATTTAGGAATTCCGGTCTGTGAGGGACCCAATGGCAGCACGATCGCCCTTATCATCTGCCACGATGGAATGTTCCCCGAAATGGCGCGAGAATGTGCCTACAAAGGCGCAGAAATCATGATTCGCACCGCAGGCTACACAGCTCCAATTCGCCACTCCTGGCAAATCACCAACCAAGCAAACGCTTTCTGTAATCTGATGTACACCGCTTCGGTCTGTATGTGTGGCAGCGACGGCACGTTTGACTCGATGGGCGAAGGAATGTTTGTCAACTTCGACGGCACGCCGCTCGTGATGGGCAGCCACCGCCCGGATGAGATTATTACCGCAGAACTGCGCCCCGATCTGGTACGCGAAGCCCGTCAGCAGTGGAGCGTCGAAAATAACATCTACCAGTTCGGACATCGTGGCTATGTGGCAGTTAAAGGCGGCGCACAGGACTGCCCCTACACCTATATGCAGGATCTTGTTAACGGCAACTATCGCCTTCCCTGGGAAGATTCAGTCGTCCACACCGACGGCACATCCTGTGGCTTTCCCGCTCCCACCCGCACCTACGAAGGAATGCCTGCTTCGGTTCCAGAGCCTTCTCACTAACAGAAATCTCCAGGGAAGATGTTTCAAAAAGGGATGATCCTGACCCGCGCCGCCCCCTTCGTTTCCCAATTCTGGGGGGAACCGAACCAATGCAGGCATTCCTTTTGTAACGGGTAGTTTGTAATAGGCAGTTCTAACTGTTTCAAAGTCCCCCAAAGTTGGAGGATTTAGGGGGCAATGTAGAACCGCTAATGCTCCATCTAACTCCTGCTTAGTCCGATCGCCCCCAAAGCCCTAAAACCCATACGTTACGCTTCGCTAACCCATCCTACGAACTAAAACTTCTGCCAACTAAAACTTTTGCCAACTATGGGTATCTTCCTCCCCGCCGACCCTTATCCCTACCCCTACAACGGTGACTTCCGCCCTGCTAACACCGCCCTGATTATCATCGATATGCAGATCGACTTCTGTGGTAAAGGTGGCTACGTCGATCGCATGGGCTATGATTTGTCCCTCACCCGTGCACCGATCGCCCCTCTCCAGCGATTGCTTAAAACCATGCGCGAAGCGGGCTTTCACATCATCCATACCCGTGAAGGACACCGCCCCGATCTATCTGATCTGCCGGAGAACAAGCAGTGGCGATCGCGGCAAATCGGTGCAGGCATTGGTGATTCCGGGCCCTGCGGCAAAATCCTGGTCAGAGGCGAACCTGGCTGGGAAATTATCCCCGAACTCGCTCCCCTTCCCGGCGAACCAATTATCGATAAACCGGGCAAAGGCTCCTTCTACGCGACCGATCTGGATCTGCTGCTGAAGCGCAAAGGCATTCAAAACCTGATTCTCACGGGCATCACCACTGATGTCTGCGTCCACACAACGATGCGCGAAGCAAACGATCGCGGCTACGAATGCCTTATCCTCTCCGACTGCACAGGTGCAACCGACTATGGCAACTACCTCGCTGCCCTCAAAATGGTGATGATGCAGGGCGGGGTCTTCGGTGCGGTCTCCACATCCGAGGCTGTCCTGGAAGCGATCGAATCCTCCATCCTCCTTTCCGTCTCCCCCTAACTCCCCTCTCTCCCTGAATCCATTCCCCCACTGACCCCATGACAACCACTATCTCTGCCCTTGAATCGATCGCCGAAACCGAAAAACCCCCCCAACTCGAAGTCGTCAATATGACCAAACGATTCGGGAGCTTGGTTGCCCTCGATCGCGTCGCCCTCTCGCTCAAATCCGGCACATTCCATGCATTGTTGGGTGAAAACGGAGCCGGAAAAAGTACGCTTGTGAAGTGCATTATGGGCTTTTACCGCGCTGATGAAGGCGAAGTGCTGATTCAAAAACAGGCGCGATCGATCGAGAGTCCGCGCGATGCCCAGCGATACCACATTGGCATGGTGTATCAGCATTTCACGTCGGTTCCGGCGATGACCGTGGCAGAAAATCTGGTGCTGTCCCAGGCAGACGGTTCGCGGCTGATCAACTGGAAACAGGAGTTCGATCGCCTGCAAGCATTTATGGATTGTGCCCCATTCCAGGTTCCGCTCGATTTGCCGATCGCCCAGCTTGCTGCTGGACAAAAGCAGAAGCTTGAGATCCTAAAGCAGCTTTACCTGAAGAACAAAATCCTGATTCTGGACGAGCCGACTTCGGTGCTGACCCCCGACGAAGCGGATGAAGTGCTGGGGCTGATTCGCCAGGAAGTAACCGCCGGAAAGCTGAGTGTGCTGCTGATTAGCCACAAGTTCCGGGAAGTGACCGCCTTTGCCGATGAAGTGACCGTGCTTCGCAAAGGCAAGTTTGCCGGACATGGCTATGTTTCTGACCTGACCGTGGCAGATATGGCAGAAATGATGATGGGGGAACGTCGCGAACCGCGAGAAGTGCCCAAAACGCCTCAGGAACAGAAAACTCCTGTGCTGCAAATCATCGATCTGCACGCAGATAAAGACAGCGGCGTCGAAGCGGTCAAAGGAGTCAACCTGACCGTTCACAAAGGCGAAATCGTCGGCATTGCAGGCGTATCGGGTAACGGACAGAAAGAACTGGTGGAAGTGCTGGCAGGTCAGCGATCGGCAACCGCAGGACAGGTGCTAGTCAACGGAAAACCCTACCGCGCCACCCGCACTGACATTGCCCAGCAGGGCGTTTTTGTGCTGCCCGAAGAACCCCTTCGCAATGCTTGTGTGCCTCACATGAGTGTGGCTGAAAACATGGCACTCCGCACCTTCGATCGCCCCCCGCAATCCAAAGGCATCATGCTCATTCTGCGGGCAATTCGGCAGTCGGCAGTCGGGCTGATTCAACAGTTCTCTGTCAAAACCCCCTCTCCCGAAACGCCAATTCACAATCTCTCCGGCGGCAATGTGCAAAGGGCAGTTCTGGCACGAGAGTTATCCTCAGAGCAAATCAATCTGCTGATTGCGGCAAACCCCTGCTTTGGCTTAGATTTCTCTGCTGTCGAATTCATTCATGCCCAGATCGTTGAAGCCCGAAATCGCGGTGTCGCAGTCCTGCTGGTCAGCGAAGACCTGGACGAGTTGCTCACCCTCTCCGATCGCCTTATCGTGATCAGCGGCGGACAGTTCGCCTACGAAAGTCCCACTGCTACTGCCGATTTTGCCCAAATCAGCCACAGCATGGCAGGACACTAACCCTAACCCTCTAAATTCCTCCCCTCTCCATCTCTCCATCCTCATCCATGTCCCTTCCCCCCACCTCCCTCCATCTCTTCTCCCTGGCTGCCATGACCCTTGCCCTCATCCCCGGGCCTGCAACGCTCTACATTGTGGCGCGAGGCATTCATCAGGGACGATTAGCAGGCATTGTCTCAGCCTGGGGCATTGCTTCGGGGAATCTGGTGCATATTGCGGCAGCCGCACTCGGGATCTCAACATTGCTGCTGTCCTCTGCTCTGGTGTTTAGCGTCGTTAAATATTTGGGTGCGGCGTATTTGATCTATCTGGGAATTCAGCAGTTCCTCGATCGATCGCCTCAAAGGGGGAATGGCTTCCCATCGCCTGACCCCACCCTCCAAACGCCAAAACCCCAAAGCCTTAAACAAATCTTTGCTCAGGGATTCGTCGTCAACGCCCTGAACCCGAAAGCCGCTCTGTTCTTTGTCGCGTTTTTGCCGCAGTTTATTGATCCAACGAGAAGTGTTTTGGCGCAGGTGCTGTTCTTGGGCGCAGTGTTCACCCTCGTCGCTAACGTAATTGACAGCGGTTATGCCCTCATTTCAGGAACGCTGGGCGGCTGGCTCAGCCAAAATCGCCGCTTTCGTAAAACGCAAAAGTATGTCGCAGGCGGAACCTACATTGGGCTGGGCATGGCAACCGCTCTGACAGGTTCTCCCAGCAAATAAAGTTTCTTTTCTGGAAACAATATGACCTTAATTAATGCACAGCCCTATCCGTACAGCCTTCCTGATGAATTAAATCGTCTGGCACTTGTAATCATTGACATGCAGCGCGATTTCTTAGAGCCGGGCGGCTTCGGTGATGCCTTGGGTAACGATGTCACGCGACTTCAGGCGATCGTCCCTACGCTCAAATCGCTGCTGACCTGTTTTCGGGAAAACCGTCTACCTATAATTCACACGCTGGAATGTCATCGATCGGATTTATCCGACTGTCCTTTGGCAAAGCGCGATCGAGGCAAAGGCACACTCAAGATCGGCGACGCGGGACCCATGGGACGTATTCTGATCGCAGGTGAACCGGGAAATGCCATTATTCAAGAGCTTCAGCCGCTCCCTGATGAAATTGTGATTCAAAAGCCCGGAAAAGGCGCATTTTACGCGACGCCGCTTCAGTCGATTTTGCAGGAGCGCGGCATTACTCATTTGCTGGTTACAGGGGTTACAACCGAAGTCTGTGTGCAAACGACGATGCGCGAAGCTAACGATCGTGGCTATGAATGCCTGATGGTTGAAGACTGCACCGAAAGCTATTTCCCCGAATTTAAGCAGGCGACGCTAGAAATGGTTCGCGCTCAAGGGGGTATCGTCGGCTGGACAGCGATCGCTTCAGCCGTGATGACAGGACTCCAAACCGCAAGAATCGCAATGGTTTGATTAAATCGCGTCTGAAAATTCTGATTGCCTTGCTTGCTCAAAGTTTGGGGATTTAGGGGCGATGCAGGGTTTCCGATACTTCTTAAACAGCTTCCAAAAGCCAGTCAATCAAAAGCTAGTGAACTGTGCCTAAACGATCTGCACCTGACTCAGAATTTTTTGCGCGATCGCCCTTTCCACCGGCATGACTGACAATCGATTTCCCTGACGAACAACCGAGAGTTCTTCGGGGGTGAACTGCTGCCGCAGCATTTCCAGGCTGAGGATTTGGGTAAACTCTTTTTCAAACTCCACCTGAACGGTTTGCCAGCGGGGACTATCGGGGGTTGACTTGGGATCGTAATATTCGCTTTGCGGATCAAACTGAGTGGGATCAGCGAGATTCGCTTGTACGACTTGCATCAGCCCCACGATGCCGGGCGGCGTGGTATTGGAGTGATAGAAAAACACCCGATCGCCCACCTGCATCGACCGCATAAAATTACGCGCCTGGTAGTTTCGCACCCCGTCCCACAGGGTTTGGCGATCGCGTTTTAGGTCGTCAATGCCGTAGACCGACGGCTCAGATTTCATTAACCAGTAATTCATGCAGTCGTTGACAGCCCGTGCAGGATCAGAATGGCATCCAGATCATGGCATTAAGATGCTTTTGCCTCAAACTGATAGGCATAGGTCTTGAGCAGGTCGCTCACCTGGTCTAAAAGTTCTCTACCGCTATTTTTAGCGATTGCCTGCCGCTCTGGGAAGAAGACAGGCTGATTCAGGTTGCAAGCGATCGCCTCTTTGACTTGCTCTTCAATCAGGGGTTGAAGCTCCTCTCTGGCACGGAACCGCTGATAGTCTGCGCCTTCTTCGGTGGTTGCATAGAGCGGCGGCAGGCGGTTGAGCGCATAGGCAGCAATATCGCCCAGATCGAGGGTGCAATCGCTGGCAGCTTCGATTTCGGCAACGCGGGCGATCGCTTCCGTGAGCACTAGCTCTTCCATCAAGTTAATAAACTGCTTGCGCGGCACTGCCACCACTTCTCCGGTGAGTAAGGCTCCCATTAAGCGATCGAGTGCCATGTACTCTTCGATCGACAGTTCAGCCGTCGTATCGCAGATGCGCCCCACTTCAGCCTCCATTGCAGGCGTGAGATAGCCATCTTCAAGAGCCTGTTCAACAATTTTCTCGATACTCATAGAATTCTTCCTGGAAATGCGGTAGTTTCAGCCTGGTATTTCAATTCGAGCCGTTATTGAGTTGATCGCGAGCTGCTTGAAAGCTTGCTGTGCTTCTAGCTTGCCCGCCTCCTAGCAAAAATCACATCGCTAAAAACCGCATTCAGTGAAGATTAAATGAGCATTACTCAAAGCCCGTGTATCGCCAAGGCACGGGATCTACGGATTCGCCATGAACATTTAGCCCCCAGTGCAGATTCGGTCCTGTTGCCGATCCGGTTGCGCCCAGTGCGCCAATGCGCTGACCTGCCTGCACAAAGTCGCCTTCTTTCACGTCGATCCGGCTGAGGTGAATAAAGATGCTCGTCACTCCCTGACCGTGATCAAGGCCGATCGTATTGCCGTGCAGCCGAAAACCCTCAGCTTCACGCCCGACCAGCGCAACTCGCCCCGCCGCTGGAGCCACTACCGGATCACCTGTGGGAGCGGCGTAATCTACGCCCCGGTGATAGTAGTCCTGAGCAAACTCGCCATTATAGTAGCGGCGAACTCCGTACACGGACGTAATTTCCCCCTGGTTCGGACGCACAAATGCTCCGTTCCAGAATTTCTGCGGAGAGACGATCGCCTTAAACGCATCCACTCGATCGAATTCAGCATTCGTGCCATCGGAGCCGCCGCCGCTCACCCAGATACTCTGACTCGGAAACGATCGACTGCGGAGCTGGACTGCCAGATTTTGCACGGCATCGCCTGCTTTCACCTGGATCGTCAATTGTCCGGGACGATCGAGCGGCGTGGTTGCCAAGAGTGCTCGGTAGCGGTTATTGCCGATCGCAAAGGTGGGATAAGTTTTTTGCTGAAAAGTGACGGTGGGAACAGTTGCCCCATCGCCCTGCACAACAACGGAAAGGGTATCGCCAAGCTGAGGATTGGTTGGAGTGATCTGCGCCTGGATTGCGTGCGCCGGAGTGGAAAGCCAGAGGACGATCGCCGCACTGCTCAGCAAAATTCCAAGCTGAAGCCGAAATTTCCACAGAAAACGCCGAACTGAGCCAGCGCGAGAAGCAAGGTAGGACATAGGGTGTGAGGAGGGATAGGGCATTTTGGACAGAAGATTAGCATTTTTGCCCCAGAGTTCCAACCAGAATGCAGGTTTTGTCACGCAATCCTTGTGAGCGAGATCCCCAGGGCACGGAAAAGTCTGTATGCTTTAGATTAAAAGACTTTAACTTTTTTCTCACTCTGATAAGAAACCTGTGCAAGAAGACTTTCGGCTAATTGTCGATTTGGTGGTGGTACTTGCGGCTGCGGCAGGCGGGGGGCTGCTGGCAGCATTACTAAGACAGCCCGTGCTGCTTGGGTATTTGCTGGGTGGAGCGATCGTTGGTCCAGCGGGACTCGGCTTGGTGAAAGAACTAATTCAGGTGGAAACCCTGGCACAGTTTGGCGCGGCGTTTCTGCTGTTTGCGCTGGGCGTTGAATTTTCCTTTGCGGAGCTGAAAAAAGTTCAGGGCATCAGTCTGGGCGGCGGCGGTCTGCAAATTCTCACCACAATCCTAGTAACGACACTGGTTGCGATCGGTGTGGGCTGGGTGGAGTCTCCAACCCAGGGAGTCTTTTTGGGCGCGATTTTGTCGCTGTCTTCGACGGCAGTGGTGCTGAAGTGCCTGATGGAAAAGGGTGAAACCGAAACTGCTCACGGGCGCGTCATGCTGGGAATTCTGGTCGTGCAGGATCTCGCACTGGGGCTAATGCTGGCGGTGTTGCCCGCGCTTAACCGTCCGTCTGAGGAAATTGGGCTGGCAGTGGGCATTGCCCTGCTGAAAACGGCTCTGATTGCGGGTGGGGCGATCGTTGCCGGGATCTGGCTGATTCCTCCCCTGCTGCGCCTTCTGGCAAAAACCGAAAGCCGCGAACTCTTTCTGCTGGGGGTAGTTGCCCTCTGTCTCGGCATTGCGCTGATGACTGAGTACCTGGGGCTATCGATCGAGATGGGAGCGTTCATCGCTGGACTCATGATCTCGGAGGTGGAATACGCCGACCAGACGCTCACCTACGTGGAGCCGATTCGGGATATTTTTGCCAGTCTGTTTTTTGCGGCGATTGGGATGCTGATCGACCCAGTGTTTATCTGGAACAACCTGGAGCTGATTCTGGGACTGGTGACGATCGTGTTTATTGGCAAATTCCTGATTGTAACCCCGCTGGTTCGCGCTTTCCGCTATCCGCTAAAAACCTCGCTAATTGTGGGACTGGGGCTATCGCAGATCGGGGAATTTTCCTTTGTGCTTGCCAGTAAGGGTCAGGTTTTGGGATTGGTTTCTCGCCGCGTCTATTTGCTGATTCTGGGAACGACTGCGGTAACGCTGGTGATTACGCCCTTTGTGCTGCGCCTGGTGCCTCAGTTGGTCGTTTGGGCAGATGCAGTTCCCTGGTTGAAAGCGTTGCTGGATGGGGGCGAGGAGCCAATGGAGGTGCCTGAGAATCTGCCGCGACAGGGGCATCTAGTGATTTGTGGCTATGGTGGTATCGGGCGAAATATTTTGCAGCTTTTGCAAAGCCATGACCAGTCTGTGGTGGTGATCGACCAGTCGGAGCAGGTGATTCAGCAGCTTCGGGACGCGGGAATTCCTTATGTTTATGGCAATGCTGCCAGTTTGCATGTGCTGGAGGCTGCCGGAGTCGAGCAGGCAAAAGGATTGGCGATCGCCCTTCCTGACCCGATGAGCATTCGCCTCACGATTAAGCGTGCCTTGGAACTCGCGCCGGATCTGGATATCGTTGTGCGAGCAAACCAGGATAAGGATATTGAACTGCTGTATCAGCTTGGCGCAAAAGAAGTGGTGCAGCCAGAATTTGAAGCAAGCCTGGAGCTATCCAGCCATCTTCTGACTGGGCTGGGCATCCCCCTGCCGATTATTCAGCGCGAGGCACAGCAAATTCGCAGCTCCCACTATCTCGATCTGCGATCGGAGCGATCGCCCCGTCAAGTGTCGCATGATTTGGAAGTGGCAGCCAGAGATATGAACAGCAAGTGGGTCAGTCTACCTGCCGGGTCACCCTTAGCCGGAATGACGCTGGAAGAAACCAATTTGCGCCGCCTTACAGGAGTCAGTCTGATGGCAATTCGTCGCGCCCACGGCGAAGAAATTGACTATCCAGAACCCAAAACTATTATCGAAGAAGGCGATCGGCTTTTGATAGTCGGCGAACCAAGTGAGCTGGTAGCACTGACTGAATTGGCACGAGGCGAGGCAGCAATTCCGACCGAGAATGCGTCCTGTCAGTGGCTGCTGGTTCCTGAAGACAGCCCGGTGGTTGGCAAAACGCTGGCAGATCTGCATATCCGCAGACAGTTTGGCATTCTAGTGCAGGCAATCCGGCGCGAAGGTAAGTTCATCAGCTTTCCCCACGGCGAGAGCGACCTGCAAATTGGCGATCGGCTTCTCCTTTGCGGTAAGTTTCATGCTCTGGCTGAAGCGAGTCGGTGGATTGCTCCCAGCCGCTCTGAAGCCTCGGTGCTGCCAATCTCGGCTGCGTCGCAGTTCTCCGACGGGACAATCGCCAATACACCTGTGGCAGAACTGCTATCGATCGATGTACCCCTAACAGAAGAAGAGTCTAAGCTCTCGGCCTAAGGGAGACAAAGCCTGCGTCAATTATGGATAACTCTACGCTTTCGGCTTCAGGTAAACGATCGCCTGCTTCCAGATAATAGTTGGCTGATCGTAGTGGTCTACCAGACAAATGCAGTCGGTATCCTGCCAGCGAATCTTGCCCACAAGCAGATCTTTGGTGCTGATCATAATTTCGACTTCGCTCGTTTCGCGGATCAGGCTTTGAATCTGGCGGACGCTTGGTAATCCAGTAGGCAGGTCGGTAGTCATAAAAAAGTGGGGCTAATACGATCGATGATGTGTTTATTCTAAGTTTCCCGTTTTATAAAACCCAGATTCACCGCAAAAATACAAATTTTCGTTACCGTCTTTCCCTTCTCTTGGTCTGAATTGGGTCAGAATCCTGTTTGTGCAACAATAACTTTTGATCCTGATTACTCGACAGGAGACGCATCACCTCCTGCAATTTCTAACCGGAGTCGCCCATGACCTCTCAGTTTGCGAAATATCACGGCTTAGGCAATGACTTTATTTTGGTGGACAATCGCCACCAGAGCGAACCCTGCATTACGCCAGAGCAGGCGGTGAAGTGGTGCGATCGGCACTTTGGAATTGGTGCAGACGGCGTAATTTTTGCGCTACCCGGACAGGGCGACACTGATTACACCATGCGAATTTTTAACTCAGACGGCTCTGAGCCTGAGATGTGCGGCAACGGGATTCGCTGTTTGGCTCGTTTCATTGCCGATCTGGAAGGACGCTCCGCGACGGATACAATCGCCTATCAGATTCATACCCTCGCAGGCGTGATCATCCCTAAACTGGAAGCCGATGGACGGGTGACGGTGGACATGGGGCTACCACGCTTGCTGGCAAAGGAAATTCCTACAACGCTAGCGGAAGCAGAAGAAAAGGTGATTAGTCGATCGCTTGAGGTGGCAGGGCAAACCTGGGAAGTCACCTGCGTCAGCATGGGCAATCCTCACTGCATCACCTTTGTTGACGATGTGGCCGCAGTTCCTCTAGCGGTGATCGGACCTCAGTTTGAGCATCATTCAGTATTCCCTCAACGCACCAATACCGAGTTTATCGAAGTTGTGAAGTCTGACTATCTAAAAATGCGCGTCTGGGAGCGAGGAGCTGGGATCACACTGGCTTGCGGAACTGGAGCCTGTGCGTCGCTGGTGGCAGGCGTGCTGACTGAACGATGCGATCGCCGCGCAACGGTGGAACTGCCGGGTGGCTGTTTAGAAATTGAATGGTCTGCGGCAGACGATCGGCTATATATGACTGGACCCGCAGAATTAGTGTTTACAGGGGAAATGGGCTATCCCAGTTAAATTGCATTAAATTGCGACCTGACGCGGTGTAAGCTCGCTCAGCATAGCGATCCCCCTAGAGAAGTGATGAAAAAAGGCGATCGTCCCACAAGTAGCGATCGCCTTCTGCATAGAAATTAGATTTTTCCTGCGTTCTAGCCTGGCTCTGCGATACGACAACGGCTAACGCGAGCTAAGTAAGCCTAGAGCAAGCCTTCTTTGCCTGCCATCGACAGCATCAGATCAATCACGCGGCAAGAGTAGCCCCACTCGTTGTCATACCAGGACACAACCTTGAAGAAATTGGGATTGAGCTGGATTCCTGCCCCGGCATCAAAAATGCTGGAATGGGGATCGGTGATGAAATCGCTTGAGACCACTTCCTCAGTGGTGTAGCCAAGAATGCCTGCCAGCTCGCCTTCGGCTGCCGCTTTGACTGCTGCGCAAATCTCCTCATAGCTGGTGGATTTCTCAGTTTTGAAGGTCAGGTCTACGACAGACACATCGGGCGTGCCGACGCGCAGTGCCATTCCGGTGAGCTTGCCTTTGAGGGCAGGCAGTACCAGCGTGACAGCTTTTGCGGCTCCGGTGGAGGCAGGAATGATGTTTTGGGTCGCTCCCCGTCCACCGCGCCAGTCCTTTTTGCTGGGACCATCGACCGTCGGCTGAGTGGCAGTCATCGAGTGAACGGTGGTCATCAAGCCTTCTGCCAGCCCGAAGTTTTCATGGATGACTCTGGCAACAGGGGCAAGGCAGTTGGTGGTGCAGCTTGCGTTGGAGACGATCGTATCCTTTGCGGGGTCAAACTCCTGATGATTGACGCCGACCACAAACGTTTTCACTTGATCCGGGTCTTTAGTGGGAGCTGAGATAATCACCCGCTTCGCGCCTGCCTGTAGATGCTTGGATGCCCCATCGTGGGTCGTGAAAAGCCCGGTTGACTCCACCACATAATCCGCACCCAGCTTGCCCCAAGGCAGTTCTGCGGGATCGCGCATCGCCATACAGGGAATAAATTTGCCGTCTACGACAATGCCGTCTTCTTTTGCCTCAACTGTGCCGTCATAGCGACCGTGGGTGGAGTCATATTTCAGCAAATACGCCAGGTTGTCCGGCGGAACCAGATCGTTAATGCCGACAAATTCAATGTTCGGGTTTTTCGCGCCTGCCCGAAAGACGAGTCGCCCAATGCGACCAAAGCCGTTAATTCCCACTTTAACGGGCATGATTCAATCTCCTTGTAACTAAGTTCTTCTCGTTAAGTTCACAGTCAAGCTTTTGATCAGGCTTACAGTCTCAAAGCTTTGAGTCAATCGATACTGATTTAGTTTTTGCAGCGACGATCGTTCTTTTCTCAAGCCTTCTTTTCTTATGTAAGATTGCCAGCAGTCTAACATCTGCTGATTTATAGACATCTGGCTCTCTTAATTTCCTTTAGATTTTCAGGCGATCGATTAATACTCTGGAGGAATTTGCATTCGATCAGGTCTGCACTCGACACTGTTCCCGCTCCCGGAGTCTGCGCTGAAGGGAGGGCGATCGACCTAAGATTGCGGTGCTGTAAAGGCGATCGAACTCGCGCTGAAAGTGGGCTGCGACGGTAGGATTGTCAATGACCAACAGCGTTTCGTCGTTTGTGGCGTTTGCGGCTTCACTCCAGTTTTGCGATCCCGTAATGATCCAGCGGCGATCGATAATGCCGACTTTGTGGTGCAAGATATCGCCGCGTGTCAGAGCTGGAATGCCGACGGTATTGATCCCCGGCTTCCAAGGGCGATTTCCGACTTCGGTACGGCAGTTTTTGTCCGGTAGCGAAACGCCCATCAAGTCTAGTCCCTCGCTGTATTCCCGAAAAGCAAACTGGGGATCGATCAGAGCGCGAATTTGGACTCCCCGCTGACGATCGGCTTCCAGAATATTGCTCAGTTGCTGATCTGAGAACACAAACAGAGCTAGGTCAACGGCTTGAGTCGCTTGGCTGAGGGCACGACCGATCAGCCCATTCCCGCTCTGTTGCCAGGGTTGACGAGTCGAAGTGGGCGAAAACTGCACAGTGATTGAGGAATTGGGAGCAAGGGAAATAGTTTGCGGCGGACGGTAGAGCTTTTTTAAGCCAAACTTGCGACTGGTGGGGGTGCCGTTTCCCCACATCTGGTTAAATTCCTGGGTGAAGAGTTGAGCGACTCTGCCGCTCTGGATTTTGAGCAGATGGTTTGCGTTGCCTAAACTTTCTGGCGTGAGGAAATCCCCGTGAGCCTCGCTCCATGACCAGTTCACTGATCCCGTCAGCACCATTTGCCCGTCGATCACCAGGAACTTGTGGTGCATCAAGCCACTGCCGCGCGAACCGTCTTGCATGTCATCAATCAGGGGAATTTTGGCGGTTTCGAGCATCCCGATCGCATCGCGCTGCGCCAGTTCTTCAGGGGCAAGCTGACCGTCTCGATTCAGATCGACTAACTGCACAAACTCCTGATATTTCTTCTGGGCGCGATCGTCTAACCGAGAAACCTGCTGGGGTGTAAGTTTGCTCAGGGATTGGCGATATTCATGTTCCACAATCACCCGTACTGGAACGCCTGCCTGCTGCCGCGCAATTAAGGCCTGAGCAATTTTCGGCAGATTAAACTCTTGCACTGCCAGATCTACAGAGACTTGAGCTGAATCGATCGCCTCCACAATCACCTGTTCGAGGTCATCGCCCAATCGCTGCTGCTGTCGATAAGGTTCTGTGTAAAACGAGGATTGTGACTGATTGAAATACACCTGAATAATCGGATCTTGCGGCAGGGGCGGCAAAGGGGGACGAAAGGCAGCGACCGGACGACGGGCAGAGACGAGCCACACGAGCAGTAGCCCCAACCCAAACAAAACCAACCCGCGAAACCAGAGCGAATTCAGCAGACGTGAAGGAGGAGGTGAAGGAAGAGGCACGATGCAGACCCGACAAAACATCCTGCTTAGTCATGCCCGATCGCCCAACTGAACTAACACGCGATCGAATTTATACACGCATTCATCCAGTTTCATCCAGTGACGATCGCCTTGTGCGTCAAAACACCAAGAAACAGGGTGTGGAAACGATGCCCTTGCTCTGATGCCTTCGGTCAAATTGTATAGATTACTATTCTGTTCTTCTCTGTCCTCATCCAGATGTTTATACTTAGATCCCTAATGGTATAAAAACTAGAAAGCTCAGTAGTATTGCGGAGTGCTTAGCTTAACTTCATTCTTCTTCTTTCCGAAAAGATGAACTGTAGCTCAAGTCGAATAAACAGAGTTGCTATACTAGGTAGAATCTCTTAAACCAGTTCTTAACCTTTTTGTTATCGGGCATCTGCTCCCTCAATCGCCGCTCTAATTTTTCCCGGAGTGACCCATGCTCAATTCCTCACTCTATCAAGGCTCACCGGGTGGGCTTTCAACGCCAAAGCGAATCGGCAGCTATCTGACCGAAGCAGGGCTGTTGACGGCTGACCAGATTCAGGTCATTTTGAATGACCAGCGGGCAACTGGAATGCGGTTTGGTGATATTGCTGTTGCCAGAGGCTGGCTCAAAGAACAAACGATTGAATGGATCATGGCAAAGGTGATCGAGCCTGAGCGTAAAGCAATCCAGACTGTGCTTTCTCAAAAGGCAAAACAACAAGCAAAACAACAGTCTTCCAGAGCCACTGCTCAACCACCAAAGCCCTCTGAAACCACAGCGAATGGAGCAAGGCCCTTTGTGCGTCGAGATGCACCGATCGCCAAACCCCTGCCGCCTATAAATTCCTCGGATAGTGAAGTGAACTGGGTTGGTTAAAACGCGAGTTAAAACGCGATAGGTTAAAACGTGATAGTGGCGCAGGCAAAAAGAACATCAAGGCGCAAATAGCCAGAGCCAGAGCGGTAAAACAAGCAGTAGCGCGATCGATCCAAGTGCCAGCGTAGTTACAGTAAAACTGCGATCGAGGTCATAAGCCTCAGCAATAAACAGCGTTGCAAACGCAGGCGGCATTGCCATTTGCAGCACAATCGTTAACTGTGGCAGTTCAGACAAGCCTAAGTGCGACAGTTCTAGCCCCAGCACCAGCGGTACGATCAGCATCTTAATCACCAGGCTGACGATCGCAGGCTGAATTTTTTGCCACGAAGCCAATTGACTTAACCGCATTCCCAGCAGCAGCAACGAGAGAGCGATCGTGCCCCAGGCGAATCCTTTCAGTCCCAGTTCGACTGATTGGGGCAGTGCAAGCGAGCGACCTGCTAAGCCAATCCAAAAGCTCCAGAGTGCCGGATTGTTAATCAAAGCTTGCCCGATCTGTTTCCAGCGAGTCTGGTTTGGCTGCTGCGCTCGATCGCTAAAGTAGGCTGCCAGCAAAACGCCAAGCCCGTACGCGCCCAGGGTACTGCCCAGCGTGTCATAGAAAACCGCCCAGCCAAAATATTTCTGTCCCACTAGCGTCAGCGAAATCGGATAGCCTAAATATCCTGTGTTGCCCAGCATTGCTGCCAGCAAAAAGCTGCCCTGCGTCGATCGCTGCTGCAACTGATCTGAAATCAAATATTTTGTCCAGGGATGCGATTGCTGGGGTTGAATCCTCTGTGACAGGTAGTTTTGTGCTTTAATCCAGCCCCATGCCAACAGCACAGCAGACAGCATTGCTCCCCAGGCGGCAATCGGAGCCAGCCACACCGAAGCCGATAGATTTGCCTGCCGCAAAAATGCAAAAATCCCGATCGGGATACCCACCCAAAACAGAAACTTGCCCATCAGAGCAGGAATGCGCGGGGGCAGCACCCGTCCTAGAAATAAGCCAAAGCCGACCCAGCCCACCAGGGGTAGATAGAGTCCGAGCAGGCGCATCATTTGGTTCATGAAGTGATCCTAAGAACTTGCGGCTCGTTTGCATTCCTCCATTACGGTAAAGTGGTACGAAAACTAGCTCGGTTTAGAATAAGCAGGATTGCCACCAGATATAGGAGGAATGGCCTGTGAATAATGCAGGATTACCCCCAGGAATACCGCAAGAATCGGCTGAAATCCCCGATTATGCTGATCTGCCGCACTCAGATATTCCTGAGGCAGTGCGGGAAATGCCGCTCGTAGAAATTTCCTCCTCTCATAAACAAACAAAAGTTCTGTGGGGATTAGGCTCAGGCTTGATTGCCCTGCTGCTGCTTGGGCTGTGGCTCGTGCCACGTCTGCTGCGAGCGGCTTCTGCCCCGATCGAACCTCTCGCAAACATCACTCCGCAGATTATGGGACAGGCGATCGTCCTACTCAACGGACAGGCTGCCCCTTTACTGAATCATCTGCCCTATGCAGAGGCACCCCGCGCTGACCTGAAGCCCATTTCATCCGATGGACAGGTCTTACTTCGGCGCTCGGCGGCAGCTAAATTCAAGGAAATGGCGGCAGCGGCAAAAGCAAACGGAGTCATCCTGGCTCCCCTTTCCGGGTTTCGGTCGATCGCAGAGCAAGATCACGTCTTTTTTGATACGAAAGCACAGCGCGGTGAAGATCCCGAAAAACGGGCAGCCGTCAGTGCCCCTCCTGGATACAGCGAACACCACACTGGCTATGCGATCGACATCGGCGACGGTAAGCGACCTGCCTCTGACCTGCAAACAAGCTTTGAGACCACGGCTGCCTATCGCTGGCTCCAGCAGAATGCCGCCTTCTATAGCTTTGAGCTATCCTTTCCTAAAAATAACCCGATGGGCGTGAGCTACGAACCCTGGCACTGGCGATTTGTCGGCGATCGAAACAGCCTGGAAACCTTTTACCGCGCAAGAGAAACCCCTCAACCTTAACTCCCCCTCACCCCTCATCTTTCTGCTCCCTCACCTCCCCACTCTCCCACCAATTCCTCTACTTCCTCTACAGTAAGAAAAGCAGACCCCAAGAAAAGCAGACCACCCCACCCAAACCCCAATGAGCCAGACTACGCTAAACCTGATTGCGATCACGATCTTTTCCCTGGTGATGGCGAGTCTGCTGGGTCCATTGCTGCATTTGTCTCCAGTCGTTCCGGCAGTCGCGGCATTTAGTCTGCTCAGCATTGCCACGCTCGATGCGTTCTCGCTTCAGGGCAGATTAGGAACACTGGTCGTAGACACGATCGCCCAATTTTCCGAGGAACACCGATCGCGGATTGTGCGCCATGAGGCAGGACATTTTTTGGCGGCGCATTTGTTAGAAATTCCGGTGACAGGCTACACGCTCAATGCTTGGGAAGCTTTACGGCAAGGGCAAGCCGGACAGGGCGGAGTCAGTTTTGGTGCAGCAGAACTGGAAGCACAAATTACGACTGGGAAGCTTTCGACTCAGCTTATCGATCGCTACTGCACGGTTTGGATGTCGGGCATCGCAGCGGAACAAATCGAATACGGTAATGCTGAGGGTGGCACAGACGATCGCCAGAAAATTCGACTGCTGTGGATGCAACTTCAGCGATCGATGGGGGAAGCCGATCTCAAACAGCGATGGGCACTGCTTCAGGCAAAAACACTGTTGCAAGACCAGACGGTTGCGTACAAGGCTCTGGTGACGGCAATGGAACAGCGTCAACCTGTGGAAGTTTGCCAGCAGGTGATCGAAGCGTCGCTGAAGTCAGCAGAGTTGCCAGGGCGATAATCCAGGTAGAACGGTTTGAGTTGCCATGCTTTGATCGATCGCAATCCAGAGATGCGGTGTTTGTGCAAGCGGGGCGATCGGGAGCTCCACCATCGACACTGCCTCAAATTCTGCGTCGGATTCACAGCGTTTTATCGCGTTAGCTTCGTGCAGCTCACAAATTCCTATCAACAAAAAGATCCCGCAAAAGTGAGACGGTTTCCGATCGTCCTTTGCGCAGACTAGAAAGATAAAGTTTGTTGTAGTATTATTCCTCAAGAATTTTATGGCTCCCACCGTTCTCATTACTGGCGGTTCGCAGGGCATTGGCAAAGCGACCGCAAATCTGTTTGCCCAACATGGTTACAATCTTGTTCTCACCGCACGTCGAGCTGAGCTCCTCGAAGAAGTAGCGCAAGGCTTTCGCGCCGCAAATCATCCCGTTTTTGCCATGCCTGCGGACACTCGCAACCCCGATCAAGTCAAAGATCTAGTCGAAAAGGCAATTCAGCAGTTTGGTGCGATCGATGTGCTGATTAACAATGCCGGAATCTTTGCGACTGGACCGGTTGATCATTTCTCGCTGGAAGACTGGCATACGATTATCGATATCAATCTCTGGGGCTATATCCACATGGTCCATGCGGTTGTGCCTCACATGATTGCTCGCGGCAAAGGCATGATTGTGAATCTCAGCTCGATCGCTGGCAAATCTTCCTCGGCGTATCTCGTTCCCTACGTCACCAGCAAGTATGGCGTGACAGGACTCACTGAATCCCTCCATGCAGAACTGTCGCCCAAAGGCATTACGGTTTGTGGCATTTACCCCAACATCATCAAGTCCGACTTTATAGGGAAGGCAGTGATTCGGGGCATTGATGAGCAGGACGAAGCCGATCGCCGCAGACAGCTTGAGCAAGTGCTGCAAGTGCCCGTGGTGGAAAAGCCGGAAGATGTGGCAAAGTCTATCTGGGATGCGGTGAAAAATCAAAAAACAGAAGTGGTCGTCGGTTCAGCAAAGCTATCGCTGGGTGTGAGCAGCATTCTCCCCGGCGTGATGCAGTGGATTACCCAAAAAACCTTCCAGAACCGCGATAAAAGCAAGTCGGCGTAGACTTTTGGACTGGAACGATTCCTGCATTTTCACAACCTACTGCGCTTTGCGGGGTTGGCATCTTGCCTGCCCTGCCTAAACAGGTGAAATGCCTATCCTGCAAGAGCAGTAAGAATGTTCTGGCGTAAGGCGATCGTCTTTATCTGAACTACGCCCTATTTTGAAACGATAATTTGAAACAGGCTTCAATCTCTGCAAGCGTCAGGTAATCTCCGGGCTGAGCAGCACTGCGGTTTTCAATCACTTGCATTGGTAGAGCCGGATCGCCCAGGCTTGAAACCACCATGATCGCTTCGTGAAAATCTTCCTGCTGCGTATAGCTGCTAGTCGTTACCAGACAGCGGAATCCTGCCGCGATCGCTGCCACCAATCCATTGCGCGAATCCTCAATCACTAGCGTACTTTCTGGCAATAAGTTCAACTGCTCCTTTGCCAATAGGTAAATATCAGGGGCAGGTTTTTTGCGCGGCACCATATCCCCGGCATAAACCTTGAAGTGGTTTGCCTGCTCTGTTCCCACCACAAACCCCAGCACCGATCGCACCGATTCTTCTGCAGAAGTGGAAGCAACAACAAGCGTCCAGCCTGCGTCGATCGCTTCTTCTGTAATTCGCTTAATCCCCGGTCGGGCAGGCAGTTTGCCGCTCTGCACCATTTCTTTGTAAATTGCAGTTTTGCGCTTGTGCCATTCAGCAAGCAATTGACGCTGTTCTTCTGGGTTTGTGGGCAATCCAGCCTGTGCTACAAACTCCGGCGTGAGCAAACTTGCCATACGCTCTTTGCCGCCGCCGATTTTGAGCTTCTCGGTATAGTCGGACTCTGACCACTGCACAGGCAATCCGTACTCCGCAAACATCTGATTAAATGCAGGCAGATGTCCATCGCGCTCGGTATCCGCTAACACGCCATCACAGTCAAAAACGATCGCGCTCATATCTTCTTTCTTGTTAGTGGTTAATTGATTTAATTGCTGAAATTCGCTGCGAATTTAACTACCGAAACAGAGTAAATTCTACAGTATTAAACTCTCCTGTATTGGCTAACAATAGGGCAGTGAATCGATTTTAGCTGCAATGGCTCTATGGTGAATGGTACGTCTAGCCGAATCAGAACTATAGCTCGAGTTGCATTATCACTCGATCGGAGATTGGTAATCCGGCTTCCCTTTCTTGAAGTCTAATTTGCTGTAAACCAATTGTTAGTTCTGATTCGTCAGAAATGCGAAATCCCAGTTTTGAGTAGAAGGGCGCATTCCAGGGGATATGCCGAAAAGTCGATAACGATACCGCCCGATAATCCTGAAGTTTTGCCCAGGAGCAAACCGCATTCACGAGTGCTGATCCGATGCCTTTTTGTCCATGTTCAGGATTCACATCAATTTCCTGAAGATAGAGGGTGTCATCAACTTCGCGAGTAATGGCAAACCCAACCACAGCATCCTGATTATCGATTGCAACCCATACCTGCCCTGCTTGAAATCTTTCTCGAATCAAGTCGAGTGGCAGGGGTTCAGCATTCACTAGGAAAGAATAGGGAGTGTCAAGAAATAAGCGATTGGCTAATTGCTCAACCTGAGACAGTAGGGTTAGTTGTTCAGCACGAGCAAAACGAATTGTATAACCTGATTCAAGAATTCTCATGGTGTTTTACACCTCACGGGGCTACGCGATTTATCTACCCGCTTTAGACTAATAAAGATCAGTTCAATCCTTAAGGTCAATATTAAAGAAAATTGCCGGAGCAGAAGACAAGATACGTCCTCCGTTCCGGCTGATTAGCATTGCGATCGATTTTTCCTTGCCCCTAAATTCCATCAGGATTACATCAGGAGATGAAAGGCTCGATCGATCGCTTCATTTGGCGAATGAGCCTGACAAGTTCCTATCGCGTAATGCGCTGAGCACTAAACGTATTGCTCATGGCGTTTGCCATCTGGTAGTGATCCTGAATGTTGGGCAGCAGGGTAGAAGCATAGGCTTTTGCTTCGGGTGCCTGTCCTTGAGCAATTTGAGTTTGGAACAGAGCAACCGTCCGCAGGTGAGCCGTGGTCTGAGCTTCCATATATGCCCGATCGAACTCTGCACCTGACAGTTGGGACAGACGCTCAGAAATAGCAGCACTCAGAGGGTCAACACCCGTCGGAAGCTGAACACCATACCGAGCTGCGATCGGCTGAAGTTGCTGGTTAGCAAGGGTGTGCTCATCGATCATGCGCTGGGCGTATTCACGCACTTCCTGGTTGTTCGACTTTTGCAAAGCGAGCTGAGAAGTTGCGATTTCTGCGTTATTGCCCTGCGCTGCCATACGGATGAACTCGCGATCGAGGCTGCTCACGGTCATCATGCCGTTTTGCATCATACCGCCGGAAGAAGTGCGATCGACACCCTGCTGGTTCATCGGCATATTCATTTGCATGCCCCGATTCATTTGCATGCCCTGGTTCATTTGCATGCCCCGATTCATCTGCATGCCCTGATTCATTTGCATACCCTGGTTCATTTGCATGGAGCGGCTGTTATTCTCTTGGGTTTCAGATGCTCCTGAGCCTGGGTTCATGTTTCGCGCTTCAAGCCGTCTTTCTGCTTGCTCAACCCGATCTGCACTGCTTCGATCGAGCGTCCGTGCTGGGTCATCAGAGGAGTTACTGCCAACGACCGCAGGCGAACCCGAAGGGGTTTCACTCGGTCCCGGAATTGTGCGGAACGGCAGGGAGCGAACCTGATCACCTGACTGGATCGATCGCGATGAATTTCTCTCTACTCTGTTAGAAGACTCGCGCTCCATTGAGGAACCATTATTCATCCCGTTGCCCATGCCAGGATTCGTTCCATTGCCCATACCGGGGTCATCGACCGAGGAAAAACCAGGAACACTGGGGCTGCCCGAAGGAGATTCACTGGGACCAATCGGAGATTGGAACGGCTGCTCGGTACGGCTTTGTGCCAGCGCAGGCAAGCTTACTGCCGAAGCAAGGGCAGCAGCACTGATAACGCCTGCAAAACGCTTCACAAAAGCAATACGATTAAAGTCTTTCATTGTGATAATAAGCCTTGATTTCGAGAGTGTAGTTTCAAACGTCGATCGCTCCTGAAGCCGCTTTCTCAACCAAGCTTTCTCAAGCTATAAGAAGGCAAACCAATAAGAAGGCAAAGGGATCGAACTTTTATCTCTAGGTACATTGGGCAGTGTAAAGAGTTATGCCCGCTACAAACCTCTACCAAGGGAATTGGGAAACCGACCGCCCCGTCTATCTTCAGGACGAATTCCCCACCCAATGTTCATATTGCCGTTACACCTTGCCTTGGCACGGCTGCCTGCCCCTGCTGCAAATCCCTGCCTTTCTGCGCCTACCATCCTTTATTTCGAGTGGCAGAATAGGAATAACAGAGAGTCCAACCCACTTTCTGAGAATCCTGATAGGATTGAGTTACATTAATTAATATTAAGAGGTTAGATTCCCCCCTCGCACGGACATTTTAGGAGGAAGAACCCCCGGTGAATAACAAACGGTGGAGAAATGCGGGGCTTTACGCGCTTTTAATTATCGTTGTTCTGTTTTTGGCAACGACGTTAATCGAGCGGCAGCCCCAGTCAGCAGTAACCTGGAAATATAGCCAGTTTATCGACCGCGTCGAGGCTAGTCAGGTTGAGAAGGTCATGATCAGTGCCGATCGCACCAAAGCTTTGGCACAAACCAGCGATGGTCAGCGCGTTGCGGTGAATTTGCCCAACGACCCCGGACTGCTCAATATTTTGCAAGAGAATGGTGTCGATATTGCCGTTTCTCGTCAGGCAGACGACAATATCCTGGCACGAGTCCTCAGCACGCTGCTGATTCCGTTCCTGTTGCTAGTGGTGCTGTTCTTTGTGCTGCGACGGGCACAGGGCGGTCCTGGCAGTCAGGCAATGAACTTTGGCAAATCAAAAGCTAGAGTCCAGATGGAGCCGCAAACGCAAGTCACGTTTAACGATGTGGCAGGCATTGAGCAGGCAAAGCTGGAACTAGCAGAAGTTGTAGATTTCCTCAAAAATGCCGATCGCTTTACAGCTGTAGGCGCAAAGATTCCGAAAGGTGTACTGCTTGTCGGTCCGCCCGGAACGGGTAAAACGCTGCTGGCAAAGGCAGTTGCAGGCGAAGCAGGTGTTCCTTTCTTCAGCATTTCGGGTTCTGAATTCGTAGAGATGTTCGTTGGGGTGGGCGCATCTCGTGTGCGTGACTTGTTTGAGCAAGCAAAAGCCAACGCTCCCTGCATTGTGTTTATCGATGAGATCGACGCAGTGGGACGGCAGCGCGGCGCAGGCTTAGGCGGCGGCAACGATGAGCGTGAACAAACTCTGAACCAGTTGCTCACTGAAATGGATGGCTTTGAGGGCAATACGGGCATCATCATCATCGCGGCAACGAACCGTCCCGATGTGCTGGATGCAGCTCTCCTGCGCCCCGGTCGCTTTGACCGTCAGGTCGTAGTCGATCGCCCCGACTATGCCGGACGACTGGAAGTGCTCAACGTTCACGCTCGCGGCAAAACCCTGTCGAAGGACGTGGATTTAGAGAAAATTGCCCGCCGGACTCCCGGCTTCACGGGTGCGGATCTGGCTAACCTGCTGAATGAAGCCGCAATTCTGGCAGCTCGTCGCAACTTGACCGAAATTTCAATGGATGAAGTCAACGATGCGATCGATCGCGTCCTGGCAGGTCCAGAGAAGAAAGATCGCGTCATGAGCGAAAAGCGCAAAACCCTCGTTGCCTATCACGAAGCCGGCCACGCGCTCGTTGGTGCCCTGATGCCGGACTATGACCCGGTACAAAAAATTAGCATCATCCCTCGTGGACGCGCAGGCGGTTTGACCTGGTTCACTCCCAGTGAAGACCGGATGGACTCTGGCTTATACTCTCGCTCCTACCTGCAAAACCAGATGGCAGTTGCCCTCGGCGGACGCATTGCGGAAGAGCTGGTATTCGGCGAAGAAGAAGTCACCACCGGCGCCTCGAACGACCTGCAACAGGTGGCACGGGTGGCACGGCAAATGGTGACTCGCTTCGGCATGAGCGATCGTCTTGGACCCGTTGCTCTTGGTCGCGCTCAGGGCGGAATGTTCCTCGGACGCGACATTATGGCTGAGCGCGATTTCTCCGAAGAAACGGCGGCGGCGATCGATGACGAAGTGCGAAACCTGGTAGACCAGGCATACCGTCGAGCAAAGCAAGTACTGCAAGAAAACCACGCGGTGCTAAACATGCTGGCAGATATGCTGATTGAGCGGGAAACCGTAGACTCGGAAGAACTGCAAGAGCTGTTGGCAACCAGCGATGTGAAAGTGGCAGCGATTCCTTAATGAATCTGATACCACTTCGCTAATTTCATAGATTAAATCAGGGGGCGGCTTGACCGTCCTCTTTTTTTTAGGGGGATATGGAAGGGTCGCGAGTCAGACCAGTTGCAGGCAATACAAACTGCCAGATCCATTTGCGATCGGCGTTCGGATATTTATGCTCAAGCACAAACGGCAGATTCACGGCTCCAAACCCTCGGCTCAAGTCCCGCTGGTGCTGTAGTTAGACACCCACTAGATGATCTCGCAATTCCTCTGCTACGCTCGATAGCGGTATCGTCACACGACTTTTGCTATCTTTGCCGTCCCTGACTACAATTTGCTGTTGAGCAAAGGCAACATCCTTGACTCGCAATCGCAAACCTTCAATTAAGCGAAGCCCGCTCCCATACAGTAGCTTCACGACCAGTTAATAAATATCGTCACACTGTTGGATCACGGCGGTGCGAAGCAGTTCCCCTGCGGGGTAATCGCCTCCATGAGGAATCTGAAAATATGCGGAAAGATTCTGGCTATTCAGCTTAAGCCGCGTACTATGCGGAAATAATCTGCATAATTAGTAAGTTTGGGATGTTATGCAGAATCATTCTGCCTATCCACCTACTATGGGATTTTAGGCGGAAATCTTCAGTCTATGAATAGTTCTGCTGCTTGCGTCCAGTGTTGCCTTTATAGAATCACAGACCCAATGTGACAGCCTAATCTACGCTTTACGGTCGCGTTACGGTGTGGTTGCAGGTGTTTCTTGAATTGTTTAGTCTTAAATCGTGATGAAAGCCTGGATTATTGAAGCGCATGGAAATACAGATGGCCTAGCTCTTGTGGATTGGCCGCAGCCTGAACTCGGTCCCCATGATGTTTTGGTCGCGATGAAAGCGGTCTCGCTCAATTACCGCGATCTCGGCACCCTACGTAACGCGCGGCCGGGCAATCTGGCACCGCCGCTCATCCCCTGTTCCGATGGAGCGGGTGAGGTGGTCGCAGTCGGCACCCAGGTAACTAGATTCCAGGTAGGGGACCGAGTCGTCGGAGGCTTTTTTCGCGATTGGATAGAAGGTCGCTTCTCGCTCGACTATCACAAGGCTTCTGGTGGTGGCTCGATTCACGGCGTGCTGCGCGAAACGATCGCGACCCCGGAATGGGCGCTGGTGCCAGTTCCGGAGACTTTCTCTTATGCCGAGGCTGCCACATGGCCAGTGGCAGGCGTGACCGCATGGGCATCACTCTTTACACGCGGTCACTTGCAAGCAGGCGCCACGGTTCTCACATTGGGCACTGGTGGCGTCTCGACTTTCGCGCTGCAATTAGCCTCCGCTGCCGGAGCCAGGGTTATTACGACCTCAAGCAGCGATGAAAAGTTGGCCAGAGCAACCGAAATGGGGGCCTGGGAGACAGTGAACTATAAGACCACCCCTGAGTGGGACCAAGAGGTGCTGCGCCACACCCAGGGCCAAGGTGTGGATCATGTGATTGAGGTCGGGGGCTCTGGTACCCTCGAAAAGTCGACGAACTGTGTCGCAGCAGGAGGCCAAATTGGTCTCATTGGGGTGCTCACCGGATTTGGCCCGCCAAGCGGGAGTTTGTTTCCTCTCATGGTGGGCAATGTCCGCCTTGATGGCATCTACGCTGGCTCACGCTCCGATTTGGCAGCCCTCATCGCTTTCTCAGAGGCTCATCAGTTGCATCCCGTCATCGACTCGACCTTTGGCTTCGCTGATTCTAAAGCGGCCTTTGAGTACCTTGCAAGTGGACAGCATTTCGGCAAAGTCGTGATTGACGTCGCGTAGGACGTACATCCGACACAGAATTGAGGATTCGCAAGAGTCACTATCAAGCAGCAGAACCAGGCGCTGCAGCCGACCGCTTACAGCTTCGTTTGTTCCTCACTACGCTTCCAGCGGCGGCTGAGCTGTATCGTTATGCCGCCTTTAGTTATTGGTAAGGTAGTGTTCTGAAAAGTGTCTGCCAGTGCTTCAGGTTTGCTATGAAATTGCCAATATTCTAAGTTGATGCTTTTACAGACAAAGTGTTTGGTGGCAATCCTGCTGCTGTTTGCCCTCTTGAACAGTGGCTACCTGATGATGTTATGCAGCGAATAGCAATGGAGAATTCTATTGCTGAGACAGCATTCTTCATTCAGTTAGATAAGGGCTTTGAGATACGTTGGTTTACACCAGAAATTGAAATGGATTTGTGCGGACATGCAACATTGGCAACAGCACACGTCATAGCAAGGCATCTCAATTTCTCACGACCTTTCATCCAGTTTCGATCGAAAAGTGGAGAGCTTACAGTGGCAGTTGAGGAGAAGTTACCAACCTTAAATTTTCCTTCTCGTAAACCTGAACCGAGTGAAGCTCCACAAGTAATTTTGGATGCGCTTCAGCGTGAGCCTGTAGAGATTTTGAAGTCTAGAGACTATATGCTTGTGTTTGAAGATGAAGAAGTGATTCGACATCTAGAACCCGATCAAAGCCTTCTTAACCAAATCAATCTTGACCCCGGTGGTGTCATTGTGACAGCCAAAGGAGAAGGGGTAGATTTGGTATCACGTTTTTTCACACCGCAGGCGAGTATTTTTGAAGATCCCGTAACAGGGTCTGCTCATTGCTCGTTGATTCCCTATTGGAGTGAGAAACTTGGTAAGGATTCTATGGTTGCCTTGCAATTATCATCGAGAGTTGGAAAACTGTTTTGCAAAGATGTAGGTGAAAGAGTTTTAATCTCAGGAGAAGCAATAACGTATCTGGAAGGGCATATTATAATCTGACTATCTTGGAAAATACTCTTAGCAACGGACAGCATAACAATTCGCTTGGAGTGGATTGACGAGAGGTCTTAGTGCATTGCTCAGATTGTTTGCAACCGCTGACCAGAACCGTTCGGCTGCTGCGCACGGCCTGGCTGCACCAGAAAACTCAGTGTGTAACATGCGAAAGGACTTGATGAACTGCAAATCCCTTCCATGTCTATTGGGCTATTTGAAATGACATTTTCCATTCGAGAACTTGGCCCAAACGATTTGGCAACGGCACAGCAGCTTTTTGAGATGTGGCGGCAAGAGGACAACGTGACCAAACCGCCGCCTTCGTCTGAAACTCTGCTGCGCTTGCTGTCACGCCCCGATTTTCACGCCGTTGCTGCGTTGCGCGAGGATGAAGCCATCGGCGGACTGACAGCTTATGAGTTGGAGATGTATACCGAAGCGGCTACGGAATTGTTCGTCTACGAGGTCGGCGTTGCCACCGCGCATCGGCGGCAGGGCGTGGGGCGTGCCTTGATTGAGTTCGCCAGAAATCTATGTCGTTCGCGCAACCTGAGCGCACTCTATATTCCTGCAATGGCCGATGACGCTCGTGCTGTTGCGTTTTATCAAGCGACCGGCCTCAAGCGCGAAGATGTTGCGTGGTTCATGCAGGAGTTCGAAGACAACTTATGAAACTTCACTCTAAACATCGGCAAAAGACATTGCTGAACTCACCAACAGCTGCCGAACAACAGTGCTGCACCGGAACGTAGCAATATACTCGGTTAAGTTGCAAAGGTTATTTGCGGCGGGTGAGCAGGGTCGTTAGGTGGCTTCAGTTATTGGTGTTGACGGTACTTGGAGTTTGTTGATTAGACTCATTAAACTTGAGAAGCTGAGTAAGCTTATCCTTAAAGTAGCTTTGAAACTATGGCGTTTGAATTTGACCATCTCTTTATCTGTACTGATATTGGTGCTGACGAAGCTGATCGTTTAGTATCATTTGGCTTAGTGGAGGGGGCATCTAATACACATCCTGGGCAAGGAACAGCCAATCGCCGTTTCTTCTTCCACAACGCAATATTGGAATTGTTGTGGGTTCACGATACAGAAGAGGCGAAATCAGAGCCAATTCGCCCTACTCGTCTTTGGGAGCGATGGACAAATCGGAAGGATGGCACATGTCCATTTGGAGTTTGTTTGCGTTCAGGAACAAGTGATGGTGACACCGCTGCATTTTCCAGTTGGGCATATCGTCCACCTTATCTGCCTGAAACACTAAGTATTGCGGTGGGTACAAATAGTGATGTGCTAACAGAGCCAATGCTCTTTCAAACTCCATTTGGTAAACGTCCAGACCAATACCCGGCTGAAGAAGCACAGCCTCTAAAGCATCATGTTGGTTTGCGCGAAATAACTCGTGTAGAGTTGGTCAGTCCTACCGCAGATAATCCGTCACCAGAATATCAAACGGTGATCGACACCAATCAGGTCAGGGTACGATTAGGAGCAGAATATTGCGTAGAGCTTGGTTTTGATGAGGAAGTGCAGGGGCATCAAATAGATTTTCGCCCTGGATTGCCACTTATCATAAGTTGGTAGCCGTAACCCGCCATCTAACAATCCGCTTGCACACCGACCGTTTAGATATGATTGGTTGAGTTCGAGAAGTTACTGGTGGCGGGTGAAGCGGGTCGTTAGCCTGCGTGTCCCTTCAGAACTTTCGCTTGAGTTTAAAGATTTACTTCAACAGCAGTTTTTGTGTCACCTGTACAGAGAAGATTCAATTTAAGAATGAGCTTTAAACGATTTGCGCTTGTTCTAAAAATGCTTTCGTTGTTCAAGACACAATTATGAAACAATCCTCCAATCAACAAAGGCTTTCAAGAAGAAATCTTCTTCAATTTAGTGCAGGACTGATTGGTACAGGTTCGCTAACAGCTTGGTTGGGAACGGGCGCATTAGCCCAAGCTGCCGAAGATCAGTCATCCCGTACTAAGCAAGCCCAATCTGTTAATGCTGATCCTGGGAGTGCCCATTCCCAAAGTACTTTGACTCCTGATCAGGCGCTAGCGCAACTTATGGAAGGAAACCAGCGATTTGTTCAAAGAAGGCGGCTCAATCCTAATCAAGATGCTGCCCGCCTAGCTGAAGTTGCGTCACGGCAAGCACCCTTTGCCGCTATTTTGAGTTGTGCAGACTCACGAGTAGTGCCAGAGATTGTCTTTGATCAGGGAATTGGAGATCTCTTTGTAGTTCGTGTTGCTGGTAATATTGCTATCACTGAAGACATTGCTAGTGAAGAGTATGCGGTTGGTGTCTTGAGAACACCCCTACTGATGGTTCTGGGACATGAGCGATGTGGTGCCGTGGCAGCGGCTCTGGAAGGGGGAGAATTGCCAGGTGTCATTGAATCACTGGTATTTGCAATTCGACCAGCAGTTCAAGCTTCGGAGGGGAAATCGGGCGATCGCCTTACAAACGCAATCAAGTCAAATGTGAGCTTACAGGTACAGCGGCTGCAAAACTCTTCTGTAATTGCTTCAGCCGTACAAGAAGGTAAACTCAAAGTTGTGGGTGCCTACTATGACCTGGATACAGGCGAAATCAGTTTAGTCAACTAGGACGCACAGAGGTAACTATTGCTGCAAATTGCGGTTGCAGCTAACAACCCGCTTGAACCCGACCGTTGAGGGCTAATCTATAAAGTGTTCAAGCTATCTACGGCGGGTTAAGCAGAACGTTAGAGAAGTCTTTGTTTCTGGTTGTGGCAAAACAGGCGTTGCTGAATTGAAGGATGAAGACACAACTTGAGACCCTGCATCGCCCCCTAAATCCCCCAATGCTGGAGGACTTTGAGGATCAGTTTCCCCCAATTTTGGGGGGCTAGGGGGGCTAACCATACTCCAATTCAGCAACGTCGTGGCAAAACACAAAAGGTGTTTGTCAACGTGCAAGACTAAATTGCGGGAAGAGTGCGTCGTCTGATGCTTGGGGTAGGGCTTCAGTTCCCGCTCATTTTAGAGCGATCGGTTCAGATAGGTTTTTAAACTAGAACTGTGGCTTGTGTGATCCTGCGGAAATTGAACAGGTTTATTACGATCACTAACTTTCGCAAACAAACCTTCACAAACAAATCGTGAGCCATGTTACCCGTCCGGGCATTTTAGCGTTAGTAGAAATACTCAATGCTGAAGAAGGAGCCGCGAGGATGGTGCTGAGTTCACTGCAGAATCGGAAGTATCGCATCGGGGGTTATCGTCCTGGGCAGAAGCCAGAGAATACGAAATATCATCACAGCGATCGCTTTCAGGCGGATCAGCTTCCCCGCAAAGTCGATCTGCGAAAGCACATGACCGAAGTGGAAGAGCAGGTCGGCAATAGCTGCGTTGCCAATGCCTTTGCCGGTGCATATGAATATCTTGCCAAACGGGATCTGGGCGAAGCGGGCAATGTCAGCCGTCTTTTTGTCTACTACAATGCACGGGCACGAGAAGGCTATGAAAACGACGATTGCGGCTCACAAATGTATTGTGCGATCGATAGTCTGATTGAATACGGGGCTTGCTGCGAAGACATTTGGGCAAATGATGAATCGCTAATCTGCGAAGAACCCGATACAAATGCCTACGAACACGCTGCAAACTTCAAAATTACAGAAGCAGAGTTTATCGAAACTGATTTAGATCTCTGGCGGCATACCTTAGCAGAAGGATATCCGATCGCGTTTGCGTTAAACACCTTTGAGTCATTTGATGATGCCACCCAAAATCGGGGTCGCGTTCCCATGCCCAAGCGATTGGATAACGTGCGGGAAACGCATGGATGGCACGCGATGCTATGTGTTGGCTATTCTGACAAAGATCGAATGTTTATTGTGCGAAACTCCTGGGGCGTAGCGTGGGGCGATCGAGGCTATTGCTACATTCCCTATGACTATGTGATGCACCTGGATTACAACGGTCACGACTCCTGGATTATTAAAGCCGTAAACGATCTCGATTTTAGTGTGGATGTTTGGGAAGAAGGAGACTCTGTTTTTGCAGATGAAGGATCACTCCTCCTCTACGATTTTTACATTCGCACCACCGATCCTGAAGGCTTTATTGAGGAGCTTGACGCATTGTGCCAAAACTATGTTGAAACCGAAGAAGATTACTACTTCGATTACGAAGAGGAAGAAACCGAAGAGGAATACATCGTTCACGTCAATAGCTTTGATTTGACGATCGATGACCCAGATGAATTTCTTGAGGAGTTAGACACTCTCTGCGAAAATTACGCGAGCGCTGAGGACTATGGCTACTACATAGAGTCAGACGCAAGCGAGGAAGAGGAGGAATACAGCGAGGAAGAGTCAGACGCAAGCGAAGAAGAGGAGGAATACAGCGAGGAAGAGTCAGACGCAAGCGAAGAAGAGGAGGAATACAGCGAGGAAGAGGAGGAATACAATGAGGAAGAGGAGGAATACAGCGAAGAAGAGTACGAAGAGTAGACACCTAGAGAGGAAGATATTTTATGACACTGCAAAAAAATTCATCTTCTAATCATTCCGATACCGATTACCCCGAAGGGGGAACTGCTTCGCATCGCCAATCTGCTGGCAAGCCAACCGAAATCGTCACTGTACGCCCTGATGCTGAAACCCTGACCCGTCAACGACTGCCCTACTTTATCGGCATCTCTGAAACCACAGCAGGCGCAAAGGGAATCTCGATGAACCTGGTAATCATTCCCCCAGGGGGTTCAGCAGAACCGCATTTACACCGTGACTATGAGACAGCGATTTATCTGATTAAAGGTCGCGTTGAAACTCGCTATGGTCAGGGGCTCAAACAAACAGTTATCAACGAAGCAGGTGATTTTATCTTCATCCCTCCTGGCGTTCCCCATCAGCCTCATAACCTGAGCGACACTGAACCTGCTCACGCGCTGGTTGCTCGAAACGATTCCAATGAGCAGGAAAACGTTGTTCTCTACAACCCAGTTTCAGAGCGTTAAAGCAAAGACGCAAAATTAAGGAAACGCTGAATTACTTCAGACAATCACCCCAACTCTGCGTCTCTGATTTTTGTGAATCGTACTTTTAGCTTGCAGTCTCACTCAGCACTGCCGAGGGAGCCATCAGCTTGAGAATGCGATCGGCAATCTGGGGTGAAGTCAGACCTAGATCGGTGAGGGATTCATCCGGTGTAGCATGGTCTACCAGCATATCGGGAACACCCAGGCGCGTCACGGGAACCATGACCTCGTGGTCGAGCAGCGATTCAGCAACCGCAGAGCCAAAGCCGCCCATAATGCAGCCTTCTTCCAGGGTTACGACGTGCTTCATTTGACGGGCGATCGGCACAATCAGTTCGGTATCGAGCGGTTTAGCAAATCGGGCGTTGATGACCGTGGCTTCGATGCCGTGTTCACCCAAAATTTCCGCCGCCTGCATTGCCGGGTAGACCATCGAGCCGTAGCCCAGCAGCAGCACATCGTCCCCGGTTCGCAGAATTTCTGCTTTACCAATCGGCAGCGATTCCCAGCCTTCCTCCATCAGAGGCACGCCAAAGCCATTGCCGCGTGGATAGCGCATTGCGATCGGACCGTCAGTGTACTCCACGCCCGTCACAATCATCCGCTGAAGCTCGGCTTCGTCTTTGGGAGCCATCAGCACCATGTTGGGGATGCAGCGCAGGTAGGCAATGTCATACATTCCCTGGTGGGTGGGACCATCTGCCCCGACCACGCCCGATCGATCCAGGCAGAAAAAGACGGGCAGATTTTGGATGCAGACATCGTGGACGATCTGATCGTAGGCGCGTTGCAGGAACGTGGAGTAGATTGCCACGACCGGACGCATTCCTTCACAAGCCATCCCCGCTGCCAGGGTAACGGCGTGCTGCTCGGCAATGCCCACATCAACGTATTGCTTCGGCAATTTTTGCTGGAGTTTGTCCAGCCCGGTTCCGGTTGCCATCGCTGCGGTGATGCCGACAATGCGCGGGTTGTTTTGCGCCAGCGTAGTGAGCGTATGGGCAAACACCTTCGAGTAGCTAGGCGGTTTCGGTTTGCTGGCGGGGTGGGGTTTTCCGGTTGCCAGGTTAAAGGGCGTTTGGGCATGGTAGCCGACCTGATCTTGCTCGGCGATCGCATAACCCTTCCCTTTCGTCGTTGCGACATGAACCAGAACGGGACCGCCGTGCTGATGCGCCAGCTCAAACGTGGTAATTAGCTCTTCCAGGTTATGACCGTCGATCGGTCCCATGTAGGTAAAGCCTAGTTCCTCGAACACTGCGCCCACTTTGGAAACCGCTAGCCGCTTCATACCTTCCTTCAGGCGAGACAGTTCCGGTTTGAAGGAACCGCTAAACGGCAAATGCTTGAACTGCTCCTCCAGGTTGTCCGTAAGGAACTGCATCGGCGGGCTGAGCCGCATTTTGTTGAGATAGCGCGAAATCGCTCCCACGTTGGGCGAGATCGACATCTCGTTGTCGTTTAAGACCACCAGCAGATTCGTCTTCGGCAGATGTCCGGCATGGTTGATTGCCTCCAGAGCCATACCGCCCGTCAGCGCACCGTCGCCAATCACCGCTGCCACTTTGTAGTTGTCGCCCTGCATATCCCGCGCCAAAGCCATTCCCAATGCTGCCGAAATGCTGGTCGAAGCGTGACCTGCGCCAAAGTGGTCGAACTGATTTTCGCTGCGCTTCAGATAGCCCGCCACGCCGTTTTTTTGCCGCAGCGTATGAAACTCGTTGTAGCGACCTGTGATCAGCTTGTGAGGATACGCTTGATGCCCCACATCCCAGAGCACCTTGTCGCGATCGAGATCCAGTGTTTGATATAGTCCGATTGTCAGCTCGACGACTCCCAGCCCCGGCCCCAAGTGTCCCCCACTGGTTGCCACGGTTTCCAGGTGCTTTTCGCGAATCTGTCGAGCGATTTGCTTAAGCTGATGAATCGATAAACCATGCAACTGGTTGGGGTGGGTAAGTTCGCTCAGATGCATATCAAGTGAATACCTTCCAGGCTATAAAATGGGCTATTGAATATTGTCACTCTAATCCGAATCGGGACCCGGTTTCGCAATTCTCATCCTGCGAAGTAGGAATTCTTAAAATGGCAAAGCTGCCGTGACTTGCAGCCAGCGTCCTGATCGCGGATGCTGAATCTGCAATGTCCTGGCGTGGAGGAGAAGCCGTTCGTCCCCATCATTCCTACCATAGAGCCTATCGCCCATAATTGGCATATCTAGCCCAATCGCCAGGTGTACCCTTAACTGATGAGTTCGCCCGGTCAGGGGAAGCAGTTCGACCCGCGTTTGATCATTGGATCGCTCCATAACGCGAAACTGAGTCAAACTCGGCTTGCCCCGCTCCCAGTCCACTTTTTGGTAGGGTCGATCGTCGGGGTCGCTCCACAGCGGTAAATCAATCGTTCCTTCCGTCTGAGTCAGCACCCCGTCCAGAATCGCCTCGTAGGTCTTCTGCACCCGTCGCTGCTCGAACTGCAAACTCAACGCCCGATAACTCTCCCGATCCTTCGCCAGGAGCAAGACCCCGGATGTATCCTGGTCTAGCCGATGCACCGCCCACAGTTTCCCCCCATCCCTCCCTCTCGCGATCAATTGGGTTAGTACACTATCTTGTCGATCGCCATACCGTCCGGGAACGGAGAGTAGCCCCGCGGGTTTGTCGATCGCAATGAGATACTCGTCTTCGTAGAGGATGGTTAGAGGGTGTTGGAGGAGTGGGAGAGATCCTGCATTGCCCCCTAAATTCCCCAGAATTGGGGGACTTTGAGCTGTGAGAACAGTCTTTTGCAAAAGGAATGCCTGCGGCTCGGTTTCTCCCAAGGTTGAGGAACTAGGGGGGCGAATCCCTGGTTGAACTGACTGTGACAACCCTGACAGCAAAAATCCCATGATCGGCTGACATCGCTCTGCACAGGCTCCGTAGAACTGTCCCTGCACTTTGTCGCCATCGGCAGAGGGTTCGCCCCACCAGAATTCGGCTAGGGCGATCGGCTTTAGGTCATGGGTCGCGGCATAATGCAGCAGTTTGGGAGCGCAGCAGTCTCCGGTTCCGGTGGGAAGATAGCCCTGGGACATCAGGGAGTTGAGTGAAACGGTTTTCCCGGCGAAGTTGGTCAAATAATATGCGGTGTAGAGCTGGGCTTGCAGGTTGCGCGATCGATCTTTGCGCTGTCGTCTGAGTTCTGCAATTCGGGCATCGGCGCGGTCGATGATTTGCTTCAACGGCTGAAGCTCTGCGTCGCGCTGCTGTTTTAGATAGTGGCGATCGCTTTTGTCGCGGCGGCTTTCGTTATCCAGCGTTTCAAGTGCCTGGGCTAATTCGTTATCTGCAAGAGTCGCTTGCAAAATTTCACGCTTTGATTGTCTTGCCTGCTTGCGCTGCTGCTGTTCTGTGGTGAGGTTTGCGAATCGCTGCTGCCAAATTTGCGATCGATCCTGGTACTCCTGCCGCTCCGGGATTTCTTGCAGGGCGATTAACTCTTGCTTGATTGCCTGAAGCTGTGACAGCGTTTCTGCTTCACGAAATGCCACTGAATCGCGTCCCGGAATTGGGGGAACCCAGCCTGCGATCGTGCTTTTGCCATTGAGCAATCCTGAGAAAGCTTTCAGAACTGCCCTTTCTCCGGCTGGCGTTTCCACCAGCAGCACGCCGTACATTTTGCCTGCTTGATGTTCGGACTGGCTCAGCTGCTGCATCAATCCTTGGGCGATCGACTCTACCCATTCCGTTCGCGGAAGCTGCAATAACTTTCCCGTACGGGGACAGTGCCCCCTGTACCAATAGGACGGCGAGCAATCGTCTGATAAATCGGTGGAATGGGTCAATGAGGCGATCGGATGAAGCATTGTGGAGAGGAAATTTGAGAAGTGGTTAGTCAGTGCTGGAGCTTGTGGAGATCCCCCTACTACTTTTTGTCTAAGGAATTTATTTAAATTTTTTATTTAAGTAAGGAGAACTTCAAGGCTAGCTTCTAGTCTCATCCCTCATTCTCTCGATCGCCTCTACATAGTCCGGCGTTAACTCATCTGCAATCCGGCAGGCTTCCCGATCGACCACTAACAAATCATTACCCCAAATCACCTTGCCGATTGGAACGGCACTGCCACGATCGGGCTGCCAATCAACGCTGATAAATTTCTCGTTTGCATCGACCACTGCTCCGTCGAACAAGTGACCGATTGTGAAATAAACGTCCTGCAACACAAGGGGCACGGAGGGGCGATGCAACTGTCCGCGTGAATGGGGACTTCGGGCTTTGTAGCGATCGCGGGGAAATAGCCCGTACAGATTTTTGAGCGACGCAGAGATGAGCGGCTCTTCTTTCAGAACTGTTCGCTTCAGCGCACCCACACTAATCCGACAGTCTACTTCTTGCAGCAGGGTGGGAGCCAGCATTGAGGGAAATCGGGCAGGGTGAGGAGATTGATTGGGGTATTCCTGCATCGGCAGCGTATCGGCATCAATGAGCTGCATTCCCTGATCCATCACGTCATACAGTCCATTGCGACTGGCAATCTCACCAAGGGAAACGGGGGAACAAACGCCTTCCACAATCAAAATTTCTGCATTGGGGCTTGCCTGCCGCAATCCGCGCAGCACTGTACTCAGTACCCCCATACTTACTGTGACTGGCGGCTTTTTGGGATATCCCAGGTTTGGCTTCACGAGGATTCGGCAAGCGTTCTGCGCCGTAGCAGGCGGTTGGTAAACAAAATGGGTTATCTCTGCAACCTGGACAGACCCTTCAGAAGCGATCATGCTGAACTCAAGAAATTGCACTCAAAAACGCATAAAAAAACAAGCTGCGGCGATCGCAGCCCGTCCTAGAATAGCGCAAACAGAATTACAGCTAGCAGCAGAACTCGCTTTCTAACAAACGCAAGAGCGCGTTCTCAGATCAAATCGGAAGCCTGCGGGCAGGATGTGCAACTTAATCCCACCCAGAGCGAGCGGCTCATCCTTCAGCAGTTCGTTAACGTTGTTGAGGGTTGCTTCGGACTCATCAACGATCGTGACCGAGCTTTCGCCAACCACTTCAACGATATGACCATCTACAATAATGGCAGTATTTTCATCGATGCCAAAGCCGATCGTTGCAGGCTCCAGAGCCAAAGCAGTTAACAGGCGGCCTAGGCGACCCCGCTGAGCAAAGTGCTGATCGATTACCACATTGGGCAAAAAGCCCATGCCGCGATCGATTTCAACCGTATCGGGACGAGGATTGGTTTCAGATTCGCCCACCACAATCATCTTGTCGGGCATCATGGCAGCACCCGCACTGGTTCCGGCAACCACCGCTCCCCCAGCCAGCCGTTTGTGCAGCAGATCATCGAGTTCGGTGTCTTTGATAATTTCTAGAATGCGAGCCTGGTCGCCGCCTGTGAAAAAGATTCCGGTGGCATTTTCAACCGCCGACAGCACATCGCGATCGCTGGAATCTTCGCGCCGACTCGTATCGACTGCCCGCACATCTTCCACGCCGAGCCGTCTGAAGACTTCTGTATAGCGATCGCCCACTTCTCTAGGAGAACCCGTTGCAACCGTCATAATCGCAATGCGAGCCTGCAATCCCCCAGCACGACGGACAAATTCTCGGAGAATCTTGCAGTCACCGTCCTTATCTTCTGCACCACCAATAATAATCAAAGCCCCATGCGTTTCCGGCAGTTCTACACTGTCCGCCCCGGACGTAAACGGCTTTTCTGTGCTCTCTACCATACTGCCATCCAAAAGGAATTTTTCTAATTTGATTGTTGTTATCGTCGCACGACGAGAAAATAAGCCAGAACCTCCTTTTGGTAGACCTTGATACAGAACCGTTCTGTACTAAGGCGGATCGTCAACGATCGGCTTTTACTTATTTTTGTCCGTAAAAATACTATTTTTCCTGTCAGTGAAATTTTCAGTTCCAGTAATTTCTACATTTCTAATCCATAGAATTACTCTGTACTACTTACGTATGTTTCTAATTTATGAAAAAGGGTTCATCTCAATTTCAGGATCTTGTAAAGCCCGTCAACGGTTGTCAAGAAATCTCTAAATCAAGGGAATAATCCAAAGAGTTCGGCTTGTTGATTGAACCATTTGTACAAGTCTCTTTTCTTTGTATCAAATCTAGTTAGCTGCGATTGCTGGAGGTGGCTGGCGTCAAATTGCTGTGAGATCAAGTACGGGCTTGGAGCTTTCCTGAAAGGTGGGTAAAGTTCTCTCCATTCCCCCAATTCATCCGCTATTTAATTGCACTAACTACTAACAATTCAAGGTTTTATTTGTGAGGTGCTGATGCCATTATATTCTCTTTTAAAAGTAGTCCACCCGCTTTATTTCAGGTAGAGCCACGGTTGATTAATTTGTTGTTGAATCTCAAAAGAAGCGGATTGCTCTGATTTTTTGTTTTCCTTCGTTTTGCTCAAAGTGCAGATGCTTCTCTTGCTCTGCTTAATACCCTGTCTAACCATCCAAGGCAGGATAGCTTTGCAGACAAACCTGTAGCTTTCTGACAACTGATTTGATCAAGTTCTCCAACCTTTCTTGCCTTTACGCTCAGGAATTACAATGACTTCTCCTAACGGACAAACTGGTACCGAAAATCCTGTTGATAGTCTCAGTATGAACAGCTTCAGTACGCCTGCCTTAGGTAACAAAGCCCCCGTTCTCAGCTTTGGTAGCCAGTACACCCAGCAAATAGGCAGCCAAAATCCCGTGAGCGGCATTAACGTCGGCAGCTTCAGTAGTCCAACCTTTGCTGACCTCAGTGGCGATGGCAAGCTGGATGCGATCGTGGGAGAAGTCAGCGGCACACTCAGGTACTACCTCAATACGGGCACGGCAACTGAACCCGCTTTTACAGAGCAAACAGGCAGCAGTAATCCTTTTAATGGCATTGATCTAAACTTCTACAGTAGACCAACCCTTGCCGACCTCAGTGGCGATGGCAAGCTGGATGCGATCGTGGGAGAAGTCAGCGGCACACTCAGGTATTACCTCAATACGGGCACGGCAACTGAACCCGCTTTTACAGAGCAAACAGGCAGCAGTAATCCTTTTAATGGTATCAATGTAGGCAGTTTCAGCAGCCCCAGCTTCGCCGACCTCGATGGTGATGGCAAGCTAGATGCAGTCGTGGGAGAAATCAACGGCACACTCAGGTACTACAAGAATACAAGCACCGACATTGCCCTGACCTTTGCAGAGCAAACAGGCAGCAGTAATCCTTTTAATGGCATCAATGTAGGCGGCTTCAGTAGTCCAACCTTTGCTGACCTTGATGGCGATGGCAGGCTGGACGCGATCGTGGGGGGAGAAGACGGCACGCTCAAGTACTACAGGAATACAAGCACCAACATTGCCCTGACCTTTGCGGAGCAAACAGGCAGCAAAAATCCTATCAGCAGTATTGATGTGGGCGGCTACAGCAGTCCCAGCCTTGTTGATCTGAACCAGGATGGCAAACTTGATGCGATCGTCGGAGAAGCGAACGGCACACTTAAGTACTACGAGTTCATTACCACGACCACGGCTCCCGCCCTCGCCTATCAAGAACAGTCTGCCGCCGCGCTCATTGATCCTAATCTCACCGTTACTGATGTTGACTCAGCAGACTTTAACGGCGGTAGCCTCACCATTGGCATTAACAGCATCACCAGCAGCGATCGATTGTTGATTAGTGCCGATGCCGACTTTACCCTAGACGGATTTAACCTGTTTTACCAGGGCAGTCTGCTTGGCTCTATCAGCGGTGGCGATGGCAGCAATTTAGTGATTAACTTCAGCAGCAGCGCTACCCCAGAAGTCGTCACTGCCCTGCTACGTCGCGTTAGCTATACCAGCACTGCGAATGATCCGCCTGCTTCACGCACGGTCAGCTTTGTTCTCACCGAAGCTGATGGCACTGCCAGTGAGCCCCTGATCAAGACGATCAATATTACTGGGGTGAATGATGCCCCCATCTTCACAAAAGGTCAGGATATTGTCATTAATGCAGATGCGCCTGCTCAATCGATCGACTGGGCAACCAACATCAGCGCGATCGAGGCAGGACAAACGCTCACCTTTGTGGTGACAACTGATAACGATGCACTGTTTGCGACGAAACCTGCGATCGATCCTGCAACGGGCAAGCTCACCTATACGCTGGCAGGTGCGGTCGTTGGCGTTGCCAATATCACCGTCACTTTGAAAGATAACGGGGGGACAGCGAACGGAGGCGTAGACGCAACACAAGAAACCTTCACACTCACGGTCAATCCAGGCAACCAGGCTCCCTCTGCCGTGACGCTGACCAATACCACGACCTCGATCGCCGAGAACGCCAGCACCAGCACCCGCATTAAAGTCGCGGATATTGGCATCACCGATGACGGTTTAGGAACCAACACTTTGAGCTTGAGCGGTGCGGATGCCAGTTTGTTTGAGATTGAGAGCAATGTCCTCTACTTGAGGGCGAACACCGTTCTCGATTACGAAGCCAGGAACAGCTACAGCGTTACGGTGAATGCGGATGACTCTGCGGTGGGCGCGACCCCCGATGCCAGTCAGACTTTCACGCTGAACGTCACCAATGTGAACGAAGCTCCCACTGCCGTCACGTTCACCGATACCACGACCTCGATCGCAGACAGCACGGATACCACCACTCGCACCAAGGTTGCAGAGATTAATGCCAGCGATGACGGCTTGGGAACCAACACTTTAAGCCTGAGCGGAACCGACGCGAGTTCGTTTGAGATTGACGGCAGCACCCTGTATCTCAAAGCCAATACAGTTCTGAATCAGGAAACCAAGGGCAACTACAGTGTAACGGTCAATGTCGATGACCCTGCCCTCGGCGCTACGCCTGACGCATCTCAGGTTTTCACGCTCACCGTTACGAGTGCTAACAAAGCTCCTGGCTTAAAGCTAACGAATATTGCAAGCACGATCGCCGAGAATACAGACACCAGTACCCGCGCCAAAGTCGCCGATGTTAGCATCATTGATGATGGAAAAGGCACCAATACCCTGTTCCTCACCGAGGAAGATGCCGACTTATTTGAGATTGACAACAATGCCCTTTATCTAAAGGCAGGAACAGTAGTTAATTACGAGCAGGAAGATCTGTATGACGTAGTCGTCAATGTGAAAGATGAAGCGATCGGCTCTGCCCCGTCTGCCAGCTACGCTCTGACGCTCACGATCACTGATGTCAACGAAGCTCCCACTGCCCTTAACTTCTTCAACCCCGTTTCTACGATCGCCGAGAATGCCAACACCACCACTCGTCTCAAAATGGCTAATATCACGGTCACGGACGATGGGTTGGGCGGGGAAACTTTTTCTCTTGCTGGCGCAGATGCAAACCTGTTTGAAATCGAGAACAGCGTTCTCTACCTGAAAGCGGGAACAGCCATTGATTACGAAACCAAATCCAGCTACAGCGTCACAGTGGAAGTCGATGACCCGACGGTGGGAGGCAAACCCGATGTGAGTCAGACGTTTAACTTGCGCGTCAGTGATGTCAAAGAAGCATCCGATCCGGTACAGCAGCCCTTGGTGCCCCCATCTTCGCCGGGTTCGCCAGGTTCGCCTACTTCCCAATCGCCTACTCCCCAATCGCCTACTTCCCAGCCGCCTCAGCCTTTCACTTTTATTGCCTCTTTGCCGTTCAACCTCAAGCGCAATAATCCGATCGCCGGAGTGGTGTATCGCATTACCAAAGAGGGCACTCCTGATCGCGACAGCTATGAAGGCGACAGTGAGAATGATGCCCTATGGGGACTCGACAACGCCGATCGATTGTTGGGTAAAGATGGACATGACTTTCTATCGGGTGGCAACGACAAGGATTACATTGAGGGCGGCGCGGGCAATGACTTGATCTTCGGTGGATTGGGTGATGATTTCCTGGTCGGCGGAGATGGTGACGACATTATGCTGGGCAGGATGGGCAAAGACAGGATCACAGGCGGCAGCGGTAAGGATATGTTTGTTTTTGCGAAGCCAGCAGAGCGACCCGATCGAATTACAGACTTTGAAAAAGGCGATCAAATTGTTGTGCTCGGTCGCAGCTTTAAGGGTGGCCTAAAGGCAGGAACGTTGAATGCAAAGCACTTCCACATGGGGCCAAAAGCATTTGGCGCAGACGATCGCTTTATTTATAACCGGAGGACAGGCGTTCTCGCGTTTGATGCAGACGGCACGGGTAGCCGTAAAGCAATCGTGTTTGCCCAGCTTGAAGGAAGCCCTAACCTGACAAGCCAGAGTATTTTAATCGTCTAATTGCAAGACTCGCGATCGGCTAAAAACGGAGTGCAGAGGTAAAAATCCCAATCTGGGGATGAAGCCCTGCACTTGCTTTGTATATATCTCTTGTATCTCTCCGTGTATCGCCTTTCTGCGTATATCGCCTTATTGATACATCACCTTGGCTATTGCGTTGTCTATTGCGCTCCCGATCAAGCCGATCGATCGAGTTTGGCTTGGAGTTCTGCTTTAATGCGGCTCAAGATTGAGGCTTCATCCAGGGAAGACAAGATTTCAGTAACCACGGCTTTTGGACTTTCTGATCCCCAAGTTGCGCCATTTGCTAGATAAGTTTTTGCCACCTGACCGATCGCATAGGACGATACGCCTGCTACGCCTGCCTGCGTGATTGCTACAGACACATAGGGTGCAAGCGAAAGCCCCCCGGTTGCCGGAGCCGCCGCGCCCAGCAAGCTCTTTAAAGAACCTAGCCCCAGGGTGAGCAACAGCTCACTTGCTGTAATACCGCCCATACTCAGCGCAATTTTTTGCAGTAGCCCGATCGCCGCCTGCTGAGTCATGGGAATGCCGTAAAGCTGCGATAGGATTACGATTAAGGTCACGTCGATCGCTGCCCCGCCGACCAGATCCAGCATCGTCACCGGATTTAGTGCAACTGCCATTGCTTTTGCCATGACACAATTCCAGATCGCTTCGTTTGCACTCCGATCGCGGATTTCGAGCTTGCGCTGCACGATTTGCTCGTTCACGTTGTCAGTAAACAGCATCGTGTTGAGTGCGACCAGCGATTTGCCTTCCCGATTCAGAATTTCGAGAATCTTTAGCTTGACCTGATCCACCTGCGGCAACCCACGGCTAAGGTGAGGAACCAGCTTTCCGTCCGATCGCTTCACGGCTCTGGCAACGAGGGGGGCAGCCGATGCCATCACAATCTCGTCCGGCGACAGCAGTTCTTTCACCCGCTCATCGCGAATCTTTTCGTAGATAGCAAGGCGATCGGCTTGGGGATACTGATCCATTTTGTTCAGCACTAGTAAAATTGGCTTACTCGCCTGCCGCAGTGCCGACAACGCCTCAAATTCTACCCGTGTCATATCGCCTGCGACGACAAACAAAATCAAATCTGCCTGCTCTGCTAGCTGCCGCGCCAATTGTTCGCGGGTTTCGCCGTTAACCTCATCAATTCCCGGGGTGTCGATCAGCTCGACCTGCACCTGACCCGTCCCCCGCAGCGACACTTTCCACAATTCCTGATCACTGCCCGGAAGTGCCTGCCGCTCGGCTTGCCAGGGTGTAGTTTGCCATTCTGCCGATTGAACCGTTTGCGTTACGCCATGAATCGCCCCCGTCTCAAAAATTTCCTGCCCCAGCAAAGCATTCAGCAGCGAAGACTTGCCCCGTCCCACCATGCCAAACACCGCAATCTGCACGACCTGGCGATCGAGCTTATCTCGCAAAGTCTCCAAGCTGTTCAGCTCCCCTTCTAATTCCGATCGCTCTCTCGCAGTCAGCTTCATCCGCTGCACCAGATCGCGCAACACGTCCTGCGCCTGTCGATAGTGCAAATCGGCTTGCAGGTTGCTAAAACTGGCGATCGTCTCTTCGAGCTGGCGCTGCAAAGCTGTTCCCTCCTGGAGGGAATTGAGGTCGGGAGAATTGGGGTTGGGGGTGGTGTCGTCGGTCATAAGCTCCTCTCTTTCGCATTATGACACCTGACAATTGATCGGAGTTTGGTGAGTTGAGATCTCCTACAATCCCCCTTCAAAAGCGATGGTGTATCTGCCAGTGGTCTGTTTGAAGTTGCGCTTGGATAGCCCCCTAAATCCCCCAAAATTGGGGGACTTTGAGCTTGATTGCTGACAGGGATGCTAGAGGAAGATGCGTTGAGCGGTGGGTAGATACCAGCGTTTGTAGAGCCGGATCACTTCGCCCGATCGAACCTGAACGATCGCGCCTAAGGAGGCACTGCTTGGCATTGACGCATTCTCAGGTACGGGAATTGGCGGACTCCAGGCGTAGCTGTCACAAAAGCCTCTGCGCTCTAGCTCAATCACGCACTGATCCACGCCCGCAGGCTTGCCAATCAGCGCAATTTTGACTGCTTCTCGATCGCATCGGTCGCGCAAGGTTTGACCGATCGCAGATTGCGGTTCGGTAGGATAAGTCATATTCAAGATCTCCGAGGGTATAAGAACCCTAGAGATAAGAGCTGAATACTGTTAAACAAGACTGACAAACCAGAACTTATAATCGTTCTAGCCTTTCAGACTGCTGGCTCAGTCCGGGAGGTTAGCTGGCTTTGAGTGGTGCAAACACTCTTAGTCAGCGATCGATCTCTTTGTGAGTGTGAGTCGATCGGACTCCCTCAGTCTATCTCTAGGTAAGTACTGGCTAGCCTGTTGCAATGAAGGTAGCCACTTTTCAACGTATCAGAGTCTTTCGCTGGAAGCAATACTGATGTTTAGCGAAGCTCCTCGTAGATTTCAACGATGAGGTTGTCGATAAGCTCACGTTTGAGTATCTGTACGGATGTTGTACTGTCAGTCTTTACAAGCAGTACATAAAGCTTGTGTGATTTTCCTGATAAATCATCAATAACCGAATGAATTATCCCATTGGGCTAGGCACACTGGAAGCAGGCATGATGGCAACCCCCACATTATGAGCATGACAACCACCAGTCTTCAATCCGCCCTACAAAGCCTTCCTGATAATTCTATAGAAGCGATTGTTGATCAACATTTTTCAAGCCAGTTGCTTGAGGCATTAGGATTTCAATCCCAGGAAATTTATCCCCAGTATCCTGACGGCAATGGAAACAAGGTTGATAAAGCAGCACGAAAAACTATTGGAGACGATATTTTTTTATCCACCAAATCTAATCCTTATCTTCTTTTAGAGTTAAAGGGAAGGGATGTAAATCTGTCTAGTGATTCCGCACAATATCGAAGCACTGTTAAGCAACTGAAGCAGTATCTCCTTGCTCCCAACTGCCACCAGACCGCACAGTGGGGAATTATTACTAACTCTTGTCATATTCAGCTATTTCGCAAGCATGGAAAGGTGATTTATCCTGCAACTCAATGTCTCTCCCTAAATAGGGAAAATATTGACGAAATTGTTGCTACGATGCGGGCAAGAATTGAAAGCCCAGCAAAGGCTTTGACGATCGCGGTCTATAATAACAAGGGAGGAGTAGGAAAAACAACAACAACAGTTAACCTAGCAGCCATCTTAGCTTTTCTAGGAAAGAAGGTTCTCACAATTGACTTTGACCCAAATCAGCAGGATTTAACAAGTTCGTTGGGACTTCCTTTAAGCAATGGTGCTGTTTTCGAGGCTCTTACGGAGCGAGGCGTAGAAATTCAAAGTACTCTACATCCTTACAAGTTTCCTTTAAAGAAGGTTAAGTCAGAACTTAGATTTGATGTAATTCCAGCCGATTCAACAATGGTGGATGTATCTGAAGAGGAACTTCGGAGACGGCTAAAACACAACGCGTTACATCGAAAGCTAGAACTTGCAAGGCAGGAATATGATTATATCTTGATAGATTCACCACCTAACTGGCGAATATACAGCCAACTTGCTGTTTATGCGGCTGATGTAATTCTCATTCCTACAAAGCACAATAATCTTTTTTCCTTGGAAAACGCAGCAATTGCAATTAAGCAATTCTTTCCCGAGGTGCAGAATAAGAAAGGTGATGGTACTCCTATTCCATTACCAATCTTCTTTAACGGTGAAAAGATTACGCCTCCGCAATTGGCAGTTGCTCAACAGGAAATTACCAATATTCTCAGGGCTGCTAAGAGGGATGGATTTGATTTATTACCTTACTTTTATCCAAGATACACCAACGCTAAGAAAGACCTCCACATTCCACAGGTGCCGAGCTATGCAAACATTGCAAGTGCTGCGTTCTCTCGCACGCCTGCGGTTTATCGCGATCGATCCGCTCATGAATATTACAAGAATCTAGCCAAGGAGTACTTCTTACAATGAGCAATCTCAATGATGTTGGAAATTTAATGCACTTGTACGTAGATGAAATTGAGATTGGTGAGGGAACTAATGCTCCAGAGTTTTTAATCAAAGCTTCTGCTCATCTGCTTAATCAAAAAGGCGGTAAAAACTGGGTTCCAGTCATTGTCAAGGAAACTGGTGAAGATAAGTATCAGGTAATCGGTAACTCATTCATTTATGCAGTTGCAGAAGAGGCTGGTTTAGAGCGTGTCTGGTGCATCATTGCCGATGATAGTAGTGAAACGGCTGAAGTCGTCAAAGTTCTTGCGGGTGAAGACATACCAAAGATTAACCTCTCGAAGGCATCTAGAGATGATATCAAGTCAGGGTTGGAATACCTGATTGAACAACCGGGAAGCGTTCTTAAAACCGTTAAACTTGCAGTAGCTACAAATCGCATTGATGAGGCTCCTCGCCAGTATTGGAAAACGTTAGACCCGATTATTAACTTAAAGTGTGGCATCACGAAGGGCAAAAAGCTCGACGCTCTAAAGGAGATATTCTATCTAACCCCTCAGCCGATGCCCGATACAATTGCCGATGCTGGCATTCTCAAAACAATGTCAACGGCAGACTTAAAGGCAATGGCGAAGAAACGAGGAATTGCTGGTATCAGCAAAATGAAAAAGGATGATCTTGTTGAGGCGTTGAGTACTCCCTTGAAATAGCCAGATATAAATACTGGAGTTTAGATTGCTTGCCCGATCGCCCCTGCAATCTCCTGAGCAGTTGCGCCTGTTACCAGAATTGCCCGATCGAGTTGAATCGATACTGAGGGAGTTCTCATAGAAATCCTGGAAATTACGCTGCGATCGCTCCAAATCCAAATAGGGCAAGTGAGCTCGGGCAAGAACTGATGCGGCGCTCGGAGCCTTGAATCCTACAACAGCGATCGACGGCGAAGCGTTCATCAACAAACTTTTAGAGCAGTTCCAGTAAGCGAAGCAGGAATAGGAATAACGTACTAAACCTTAGCTACTTCCGGCTCAGGCGATGCAGGCTCAAACCTTAGCACCATAAGCTACTCTGGACGTAAACCTAAGGACTCATAGGTTCTGCCGTCTCGATCGCTAAATTCCACTTCAAACGCTGCACCGTCGGCTAATGTCTCAACTACGGTTCCAACTTGCCCTCGCCACAAATTGTAATGAGGCAAATCGACGGTCAGGGCAACAACGTCAAGTAATTTCACTGTATTGTTTCCCACGCTGATTCCCTCCAATACCTACAAAGGATAGCAGGTTGTTAATTTTGGAACCTCTGAATCATGCTCAACGATCCAGCCACTCCGCAGAGTTGCACTTCTATTTTGCGGTCGAACTCCCCACCCATTCCTAATCGGACATTCCCCCTCGGCACAGGGTATTCGATCGCAGTATCCTAAAAGTACGGATGCTCTAGGTTTTTGGACAAACCTGAGTAGACCTAAGCGGATATTTGCCCCTATCCTCACCCCCGATCGCCTGTGACGACTACCAAACCCATCCCCCTCGTTAAAGATCCCGATCGCTTGGAAGCCCGCCTTAAAGAAATTCCCCCTGAGCCAGGGGTGTATTTTATGCGCGATGCGGACGATCGCATTATTTACATCGGCAAATCCAAGAAACTGCGGGCGCGGGTGCGTTCTTATTTCCGGGAGCATAGCGGCCACAACGAGCGGATTGCGCTGATGGTGCGGCAGGTGATGGATATTGAGTTTATCGTCACCGACACCGAAGCCGAAGCACTTGCGCTGGAAGCGAATCTAATCAAGCAGCACCAGCCTCACTTCAATGTGCTGCTGAAGGACGACAAGAAGTATCCCTATCTCTGCATTACCTGGTCAGAGGAATATCCCCGGATCTTTATTACGCGCAATCGGCGATCGGGCAAGGCGCAGGATCGCTACTACGGTCCTTATGTAGATGTTTATGCGCTCAGAAGTACGCTGCGCTTGGTGAAGCGGATCTTTCCGCTGCGTCAGCGTCCTCAGCCGTTACACAAAGATCGAACCTGTCTCAACTTCGATATTGGTCGCTGTCTGGGCGTTTGTCAGAAGATGGTGGACACGGAAAACTATCGCAAGATGATGCAGCGGGTCGCAATGATCTTCCAGGGACGGACGACTGAACTCGAGGAAATTCTGACGCAGCATATGGAGAAGGCTGCCGAGGCGTTGAACTTCGAGCATGCCGCGCGGCTCCGGGACCAGATTCGCGGACTTGAGGCATTGACTGCTGATCAAAAGGTGGCACTGCCAGACGATACGGTCTCCAGAGATGCGATCGCGTTGATGGCAGACGACCACCATGCCTGCGTGCAGTTGTTCCAAATTCGGGCGGGTCGTTTGGTCGGTCGATTGGGATTTGTGGCAGATGCTCAGTCGGGGACACCGGGCGCGATTTTGCAGCGCGTTTTGGAAGAGCATTTCTCGACGGTTGATCCAGTGGAAATTCCTGCCGAGATTTTGACGCAGCATGAGCTACCGGAACAGGAGATGCTGTCTGAGTTTCTGTCCGATCGCCGGGGTCGCAAAGTCAATATCTATGTGCCGCAGCGACAGACCAAGGCAGACCTGATTGAGATGGTTGAGCGCAATGCTGGCTATGAGCTTGCCCGGACCCAGCGATTTGCCGATCGCAACAATCAGGCGATGCTTGATCTAGCGACGATTCTGGATTTGCCCGATCTGCCCCACCGCATCGAAGGCTACGATATTTCCCACATTCAGGGGTCGGATGCGGTCGCCTCCCAAGTGGTCTTTATCGATGGACTTCCCGGCAAGCAGCACTATCGTCACTACAAAATCAAGAATCCGACGGTGCGATCGGGTCACTCGGATGACTTTGCGAGCATGGCAGAAGTGATTCGGCGACGGTTCCGCAAGTATGCTCAAGACCCGAATATTAAGCGCGTCGGCAACCCCGATTTTCCCGATCTGGTGATGATCGATGGCGGGAAGGGTCAGCTCTCAGCCGTGGTAGAAGTGCTGCGGGACTTGAATTTGCTGGAAGATGTCAAGGTCGTCAGTTTGGCAAAGCAGCGGGAAGAGATTTTCCTGCCCGGTGAGTCGTTGCCGCTGCAAACCGAAGCCGAACAGCCCGGAGTCCAGCTCCTTCGTCGTCTGCGAGATGAGGCACACCGATTTGCTGTCAGCTTCCATCGACAGCAGCGCAGCGATCGAATGCGGCGTTCCCGCTTAGATGAGATTCCCGGACTGGGACACCATCGCCAGAAAGAGCTGCTGGCACATTTTCGATCGATTGATTATTTGCGAGAAGCAAGCCCGAAGCAAATTTCAGAAGTACCGGGGATTGGTCCTAAGCTGGCGCAGCAAATCTACGACTACTTCCATCCTGAACTTCAGTCCGAGGAGGATCTGGAAGACGTGGTGGCATCACCAGGGAGCTGAAAAATTCCATGTTTCAGGCAACTCGGCGGCGGCTGGCACTCTGGTACACGGCAGTAACGGCGGTGCTGCTGCTGCTGTTTGCGATCGGTGTTTATGGGTATGTGCGAAATACCCTGGTTGAGCGGATCGATGACACCCTCAGTCATGTGGTCGAGGTCGTGCAGCGATCGCTCGTGATCGAACCTGTGAATCCTGACGATCTGCTGGCAAATCCGCGCCTCAAAATTAATCTAGAAGCCAGTTTTCGCAGCAATGCAGAGGCGATCGATGATGACCATATCGATCTGGAGTGGTTCAGCCCGACTGGGGAAGCGTTGTGGTCTACGTTTTCTGTGCCGCTCAACGTGCCTGTGCATCCTAGCAGCGGCGAAACGGTGCGCGTCCAGGACGATCAGCTTCTCCGGCAGGTAACGCAGCGCGTCCAGGTGGGGCGACAGGTGTTGGGCTATTTGCGGGTGAGCCATCCCTGGTTTGAGGTGACAAAGCCAACGCGACAGCTCATGGTGGATTTGAGCCTGTGGATGGTCGCAGGACTGATAGCAGTTGCGGGAATTGGCTGGCTGCTTTCAGGGTTGGCAATGGCTCCAGTGAAAGACTCTTATCAGCGACTGCGTCAATTTACGGCGGATGCGTCCCACGAGCTGCGAAACCCGATCGCCGTGATTCAAACGAATGTACAGGTTGCCCTGGCAGACCCCGATCCATCGCTTCAGCAAGATCAGCTTCAGGTGATCGAACGCCTGACGCGCCGCCTGGGACGACTGGTAGACGATCTTCTATTTTTGGCACGGCAGGATAGCAGCCTTGCTCCCTTGAAGTCCGACCCGATCGACCTGGACTACCTGCTGAAAGAAGTGATCGAAGAACAGCAGGCGATCGCCACTGACAAAAACCTTGCCCTCAGCTTTAATCCCCCAACTCACAAAGAAGGCTACCGAATGCAGGGCGATCGAGACCAAATCTCTCGTCTGTTCACCAATTTGATCGGCAATGCGCTTCAATACACTCCTGCGGACGGCAAAGTCGAAGTGACGCTGCAACGACTGAAACCAAACGGCATTCTCCAGGTGCAGGTCAAAGACACGGGCATTGGCATTCCGGCAGAGTCGCTGCCCCACTTATTCGATCGCTTTTATCGCGTTGATCCGGCTCGGAGTTCCAATAGCAGTAAACCCTCTGGAAAGACCACCGGATCAGGACTGGGATTGGCGATCGCCAAAGTCATCGTCGAAAATCATCACGGTCAAATCCAGGTCGAAAGCACGTTACATCAAGGCACGACTTTTACAGTGACGCTGCCGATGCGAACAGAAACACGAATTACGATTCCGGTATAACCCTGCGTTGAAGCGGACATTCGAGAGCTATTGGTAATGATGCAAGGGTTATTGACTTTGGATTGAACAGAAATTGCCATAAGTGCAAGACCTGTATTTCAAGTTGATGCTTAATGCTAACCGACTGTCTCCAAGGAATAACCCAACCGATCGCCTGGCGGTATAACAGCTCAAATCGGCGGCGGCAATCATCCCGAATTTAGCGCGAGTAACTCTTGACCGTCCGCTGCATTTGAATAGTTAGGCTTCATTCTTTCTGATTAATGGCACCAAGTGCAGCATGTAATCTCGTTTTCCAATTGGCACACCGGCCATGCGAAGAATATCGTAAGCCGTGACCATATGGAAGTAAAAGTTTGGAATTAGAAATTCATTTATGTAGGCATTACCAGGCAACTCGATGTAAAGGCTCTGGCCCAAGTCAATGCGCGTCACCTCAGCTAGCTTTGCATCTTCAGCGTTAACACCCAAAAGAAGTTCCTTAGTGTTTGCTATATGCTCATATGCCTGCGTGAGAGATATGACGTCTGGATCTAGATTATTTGCAGGTTTGCTATCACACCAAAGAGCAAAGTTACGTGGTTGATTGCAGGTGAAAGCAATCTGTGTACCGAAGGGAAGCATATCAACCGCAATGCGTTTTTGAAGGAACGACTCGTCATCATAAAAGTGAGTCTGAGCTGACTTCAAGAGATGCTCAAGAGTTGCTAAGCGGCTTTGAAAGAGGTTTCGGATTAAATCTATATTCTGACTTTGCATTTGGCGCTTCCTTAATATTTATTCTATGAATTCTAGCTGTACTTAGAATAGACTGCAGCCTAACGGCAAATGCAGCGGTTGATAGGGACTTGGTAATACCGCCAGCTTGAACCAGCAGTCCGCTGCCATGACATGCTAGCTGGCTGCCACCACCCAAGTTCAAAAACAAGCCTCTACCGTACTACCCTGACTAATCGCCCTCTTAACATTAGCCTTCACCCATTACTTTCATGAATGTGCCTCAGTCTAAATTTTCTGAGAATCGACCGATAACAATTGATGAGCTATACCAATTTGAGACTTTAAATCTACGATTCTGGATTGCAGATGTCTCTCCAGATGGTTGCAGCATCAGAATTTGTAGCCAGCAAAAATTGAAATGCTATGAATGGTTGACATAAAAACCGTCCGGACGGTACAGTTAACTTATAGGCACTTCCACGCTTTTGGCAATCTAGCTCTTGATTGTTCAAGAGTGTAATGCATCTACGTTTCCTGCTACTTTCTTGGTCATTTCTATGGCTACTACCAAAAAGTCAAAATCTCGATCAGCTACTCGTGAAATACTTCTGCGAGCTGCCAGTCAAGTTGTAATTGACAAGGGTGTTGAGGCGTTAACGCTAGATGCTGTTGCACAACAAGCTGGAGTCAGTAAGGGAGGGCTACTCTATCATTTCCCTAACAAAGATGCGTTGATGGGAGGTATGGTTGAGCAACTGATTCAGGATTTTGAAACGGTGCTGCAAACTGAGTTTGACCAGGATGATGCACCAGGAACACCAGGACAGTGGGTGCGGGCATACATTCGAGCAACGCTACGCTTTAGCAAACAATCGCTAGCATTAATTGCCCGTCTTACTTCGATCGCGGCTGACTCGCCTAATCTATTTGAAGCTGCCAAAGCCTACGAACAGCAGTCGCGACAGCGGATTGAAACCAGTGGAATTGATCCCACAAAAGCAACGATTATTCTGTTGGCGACCGATGGTTTGTGGCTCTCAGAAGTGTTTCAGGTTGGCACTCTAGACGAACCTCGTCTCACTCAGGTTGTGGAAACGTTGCTTGCGATGACACGAATCGACCAATGAGTTAGCTAATTTTTTCAATCTGTTGATTCAACGCTGATGATTCCAGTTCATTCAGTCAATTTGTCCTGCAAATGTTTTGTAATTTACCACCTTAAATTGCATACTCATCATGCTGATTATTCAGTACATGACCAAAGCACTCACAACCTGGTCAGTTGGATTTTTTCCCTATTTTGAGGTTTACGCCGCAGTCGCAGCGGGGATGGCAATGAAACTGGATCCGGTTTCATCGGTGGTTTGGGGAGTGTTGGGCAACTTTACGCCCATCCCTCTGCTGTTGTGGGGCTATAGCCGCCTGATGCGTGTTCCTCAATTACGCGCTTGGTTATTGCGGATGGAAAGACGGGGTGGACAAAGAGTAAAACACGCTTTCGATCGCTATGGAGCCTGGTTTCTGATTCTTATGACCCCAATTCTTGGCAGTTGGACGATCGCCGTTGTTAGCCCCATCATCGGTATCCATCCCAGGCGAATACTCCTATTTTCATTCATTGGCATCACTCTCTATGGCGTGGTTACGGCTGTGGCGATCGCTTCTGGTATGAGCTGGTTCATGCACCATTAAGCTCCAACTCCAACATTCAGTTTCTAACTTGTTTGTCACCTATCCGTCAGATCGCGAGAATCTGGCTCGGTTCAATCTGCAAATTGTTTGTTCATGTACAGGAAAATTGATCATGCAAGCCAATCAACCATCGATTACAACACCAATGACTGAACTGTTTGGCAATCCCTTTCCCTGGTATGCCAAAATGCGTCGTGAAGCGCCCGTGTTCTATGACGCAGAGCAGCAAAGCTGGATGGTATTTCGCTACGAAGATGTGAAACGAATATTTGCAGATTGGCAAACGTTTTCATCAAAAATCCCCCATCCACCAGAGCAAACCGATTTAACCCAAAGCCTGAACTACACCGACCCGCCCAAACATCAGTCGCTGCGATCGCTTGTTGGCAAAGTATTCACGGCTCGTCGGGTAGAAGAACTAGCACCGCGTATTGCTCAAATTACCCATGAACTGATCGATAAAGTTCAGGGTCAAGAGCGGATGGACTTCATGCACGACTTGGCAATTCCACTGCCAATCATTGCGATCGCTGAAATTTTGGGTGTTCCCATTGAAGATCGGGATGACTTCAAACGATGGTCAGATGGCATTGTCATGTATGATACGAGCGCACTGAAAGCAATGGCTGACTACTTCCGGCATTTGCTAGAGCAACGGCGACAGCATCCTGGCAAAGACTTAATCAGTAATTTGATTGCCGCTCACGAAGCTGGTGAAACCCTGACGGCTCAAGAACTGGTGGATTTCTGCATGGTGCTGCTAATAGCTGGCAATGAAACCACAACCAACTTGCTGGGGAATGCCATTCTTTGCTTTAACGAATATCCAGAAGCCTATGAGCGGTTGAAGCAGGAGCCTCAATTGCTGCCATTAGCGATCGAGGAAGTATTGCGCTATCGATCATCAATCCAGGGGATAGAACGGTTTACTAAAGTCGAAACCCAACTGGGAGGACAGACGATTCCGGCAGGACAAATGGTAATCGTTTGGATGGGATCAGCCAATCGAGATGAGTCTCAGTTTGATCGCCCTGATGAATTTGTCGTCGATCGCGATCCTAATCCACATTTGGCTTTTGGTAATGGCATTCACTTTTGTTTGGGTGCGCCCCTAGCTCGTCTAGAAGGCAAAATCGTGCTGAGTACAATGCTAGAACGCCTGCCCAATCTACGCATGGATCCAAACGCCACGCTGGAATTTATTCCCTCAACGGGGGTGCATGGCGTTAAGTCTTTGCCTGTCCTGCTTTAACCATCAGAGGCTGAGCTATCTGATATATCGTTATCCCTAGTACAGATAGATGCGATCGCTCGGCAACTAATAAGGAGCGTGAACTTCTAAATGCTGCAAACGCTTTTAAACCAGTAATGTGACAAAACACTCTGAGCGATTGTCAAAGGGTTAACCCATCGCGATCGCTCATTGGATTACGAGTGCAAAGTTTTTGAACGAAGCCAGCTAACGGTTCCGCTCACCGGACGCAGATAATCCTTGCGTCACAGCAATAGAATGAATTCGTTCCGGTGCAGCGGAGTTGTTAGACTTCGGTTGATTACTACTTTTAATTTTTATACCCAGTATTACAGTAGGGGTGAGTTATTTGTCCGTTGTCTAAGGTTGCTGAACCTCCATCTTCCTTACGTTGTACATGATCAATTGAAATTGAATTCCTGTGAATAAACCCTCCACATATTTTGCATTTTGGAGCATTTTGAAGGGCTTCTCTAATGTACACTGCGCTCTTTTTTCCCGTATTAAAATCTTTTACTGAAGAGTCAATCTGCTGAGGCATTTTTTGAAATGTTAAGTAACTAAATTCAGGAGTAGATATAATTTCATTTATAGCGTCGTTAATAGATTTACCTGCCTTGAGAGTAGAGACAACTTTTTGAAAAAACATCGAGATGTAATTATAACTTTTCTGTGCTGACCTATACTTTCGATTAATTTGTTGAATTAAATAATCATACTCAAGAATAAACTTCTCAAATTCACTTCGGACATCAATAAAATTATTTATCTTTTTGCGTTTGTCTAGTTCCACCACAAAATCAACCATGGCGAAGAAGGAAGCTGTTTTGTGTCTTCCCTCTTGAGAGTAAAAATATACAACTGGATGTAACCCAAGCGATGATGCATGATTACTATTCAGCCTATATGCAACCTTCCTAACATTCTTAAGAGTTTGTATTGTAACTTCACCAGTTTCGTCATCTTGAGTATCTTTGTTAAAAATTGCACCATTGACAATATTCACCAGATCTAAAATTAGAGGTAGAGTCTGTGAGGAATAGAGTTTTCCGCCGACTGGTATATCAAGAGTCTTGATTGGAGTTTGCAGTTTGGGATCAAAAAGGATTTCGTTAATCTCGGCAGCTAGTTCTTGCACTTGCATTTGGTTTGGAGTTGGAAAGGATGCCCAGTACTTATGACCTTTACCACTTCTTATAATTGCACGTGCTGCAATACTGTTTGGTTTTTTCCGGGATTCGATAAGCTTTATCTCGGTCTTATCAATTGGAGCAGCTTGCTGATTTATCTTGAAAAATGAGCTTTCTGCTGTCCTTGCGTCACCTTCAACCCACTGAAGTTGTATCGCTAATGCTCCTAAATTTTTAGCATACCTGACGATCTCCGGCTTAACTCGATCAGGATATGCAAGAGCTAATCTAAAATCTTCATATGATCCAACAATCTTATTTACAAGTTTTCGCGTTTCTTGAGCAATCTCCAGTTGTTCGTCAGGAATGATACCGTCATAGAAAAGCTTTGATATTTTTCCATCTCCATAATCATCGTTAACCCAAGCCGATAGAGCACTTAATCTATGACTTCCATCGATCACAAATAAATAACCGCCAGAACTCCTCCACAAAATAATTGCCGGTATTAAATCACCTTCAATAAAGCTCTTTACAAGCTCACAAATTTTTTGACTATCCCACTCGTTAGTTTCTCTTTGAAAGTCTGGCTTTCTAATGTTTGAGAAGAAGAAGGAATCTGGCTTTATATCTTCAATTGAGATCGCTTCTTTTTTCTTGCCAGAATTAATATTGTCTTCTACCTCAAAATCTTCTCTTGCTATCAAGGCATCCAAATTAACCTTAGCCATAACAGTTCCTAGAAAAAGCCAATCATATTGTAGCTAGGTTTTGAATGTGCTTCCTCAAAACCTAGACGTGGGAAAGAAGTCTAACACGTTATTAGGCTGAACTCGTTCGTGCTATCTACCCTGTAGAGGCAATTAGGCTGAATGAATTCCGTCTAATCGCTCCAATCGGACATTAGCCCGACATATTTTCCGTATAAGCCCCCTGATTCCAGCCATTAGCCCGAATCTGAGAGCGTTTCTTCGGTCTGTTCTTGCCTTCCATTCTGCCTAAGATTCTAAAAACGGAATTAGTCCAAATCAAAGGTGTTTCGATCGAATTACAGCCTAGACCAAAGCTATTTCTGATCAATGACAATCGCCCCAAACATTAGTATTGCGATCGAAGAAAAACTCTGATAGCTTGAACGAATGGCTCCTTCCAATTCAATGAGCGAGCCACTAACCCTTCCTAGAGATGGACTGAGGGAGCTTCAATTTCTTCACAAGGAATTCGATCGCTGACTAAGAGTGCGCCAACACTCAAAGCCAGCTAACCTCCCGGACTGAGCCAGCAGTCTGAAAGGCTAGAACGATTATAAGTTCTGGTTTGTCAGTCTTGTTTAACAGTATTCAGCTCTTATCTCTAGGGTTCTTATACCCTCGGAGATCTTGAATATGACTTATCCTACCGAACCGCAATCTGCGATCGGTCAAACCTTGCGCGACCGATGCGATCGAGAAGCGGTCAAACTTGCGCTGATCGGCAAGCCTGCGGGCGTGGATCAGTGTGTGATTGAGCTAGAGCGCAGAGGCTTTTGTGACAGCTACGCCTGGAGTCCACCAATTCCCGTTCCTGAGAATGCCGTGATCCAAAGCAGTTCTCCCCAGGGAGGAATTATTCAGTTCCACAAAGGCGAAGTGATCCGGCTCTACAAGCGCTGGTATCCCATCACCATCCAGACTATTCCCCTGTAGGAGCGATCGCTGCCGAATTACGGGATAACTACATCCCTGCCAAGAAACCTCCTCAACCCTCAAAGTCCCCCAGAATTGGGGGATTTAGGGGGCTGTCCAGCGTTGTCACGCGCAACCCTTCGTCCTCCAATTTTGCTTCGATCGCCCTATTCCTTCGGTAGCTCATACTGCCCAACAATGCGCTTTGCATATTCCGGCACATGAGCCTCTAACTTTTCGGGATGGTTGCGCTTGGTGTACAGATAGTTGCGCGTGAAATGAGAATCGATCGAAAAACGCGCATATTCCAGCCCTTTGGGACCAATTTTTTCGATCACCACGCCCATCAGTTTTGCTGCCCACATTGGCAGGGTTACGCCTTTGTCATAAGCCGGAATGCTTTGCTGCACGGCATTTTTTCGATCGCCCTGCGACATTACAGGCTGCGTGTCAAGCTGATCCATCACCAGATCCAGCATTTCCTGACCGCAATCGTTTCGCACCACAATCCACTGCCAGCCAAACGGCGCGCCCATATAGCCCACCACCAGATCCGCCAGCGAATTCACATAGTCAAAGCAGCTCATGCAGGACGGCGCGAACACATCCTTCAGCTGGTTGGTCTTGAGTCCAAAGAACGGTACTTTCTCGATCGACCCGTCCTCGTGCTTAAAATGCACCCGAAAATCCTGCATGAATTCGTAATGCACCACCGTTTCGGGCGATCGGCTGGTGGTATCGAGAAATTTTTGCAGTCCGGCGCGGGTCACATTGTCCACACAGGGCGTTCCCAGCACATAGAGCTTTTCTAAACCAAGCTCCTTTTCTACAGCGCGAAGTGCCTGAATCTGACAGCCCACGCCAATGACTAACAGCCGCTTCATGCCCGACTGCTGCACCTGCTCCAGCACCGACAGGTTGGGCGACAGGGTTGGCTTATTTACTCTCGCTGCCAAGATCTCTTCTGGCGTGCGGGCAATCACAGGCTGCGGCTGAAACCGATCGTCCTTCGTATTCTGGACGCACACCACGCCTTCCACCATGCCCCGATTCAGCATCTCAATCGCGATCGAACTCACGATGCCCGTCCACTGCGCTCCGTCGATCGGCTGCTGTTTGCGGGCTGCCATCATGTCCTGCCGCACGCCAAAATACCAGTCGTCCTGATCGTCCAGATTGCGCGATCGCCCGTGGGTTTGCGCTTCTAACTCTGGAATCTGCTGATTAATAAAGGCGCAGGCTTCTTTAACGTAGTGAATATAGTAGGTGTCACACAACCCGCATTCGCTGCACAGTTCTTTTGCCGGACGGCGGCTACCGGGCTTCAGTGCCTTCGCTTTTTGATGCTTGTTTTGATGCTGGGGGGAATCAGGAGTAATAGCAGTCATTGAAAGAAATTTATTAACATGAGCGTCTCTCAATCACAATACCGTAGAGACTGTTCACCGTGGCGCACCTGAGACAAAATTAAGCGTTTGAGACTGCTCCGGCAGGCTTTCCTCCTTCCTGGTATCTTGGAATTAAAAGCAAATTTAAGCAGATAGTCTTTATTCTTTTGCCGATCGTTCAATCAATAAAGAGAAACACTGATATCCATCGATATGAACTACGTTATTGCTGTTCTTGCCGATCGCATTCAAGCCGAAGCCGCCTACTCTCAGCTTGAGAAAGAAGGCATTCCGCAAAACCAGATGAGCATCTTAGGTCGAGGCTATAAAACTGCTGATGAGTTTGGCTTTATCGATCCCAAACAGCCTGCCCGCAAACAGGCTCGCTTGATGTCCTTTTGGCTGGTTCCCTTTGGTTTTATTGGCGGAATCGCCTTTAACCTGGCAACAAACTATGAAGTCATCCCCGAAATTGGACTTTTCGGAAACCGCATTCTCGGTGGCATTCTGGGGGCGATCGGCGGCGCAATGGGCAGCTTTTTTGTGGGCGGGCTCACAGGCGCATCTATTGGCAGTGGAGATGCCCTTCCCTACCGCAATCGTCTTAAAGAAGGCAAATACATTGTTGCAGTCAACGGCGCGCCCAACATCACCAACAAAGCCTCCAGCATCCTGAAACAATTCGAGCCCGAAAGCCTCCAGGGCTACGTTGACCCCAATATCAATTAATCCCTTGATCCATCAAGCTCTGAGGTTAATGCGTTCGCTGCGCTAACCTAGTCCTACGAACGAACCACCCCTCATTTCCCCATCCACCCATCCACTCCCTTTCCCATGACTCTTCCCAAAACGCTCGAAGAAGCGATCGAACAGGCAAAAGTCTCGACCCAGGCAGCGATCAATGATAGCTACAAGCGGCTTCAGGTCGAAATCGTCTTTCCCGAACTCAAAACGATGCCGGTCGCCGCTCAGTTTCTAGAACCATTTGAGCCTCTGGGAAGCAAGCTGCGGGTGTATTTCACCGATGCAGGGGCTGCGGCTCTTGCCCGACGCGACTGGGGCGAAAAACCGTTTGCCATTCGCGGCTTGAGCGATCTTAAAGCAGAAATTCAGCCGGACGAAGAACTGCTGCTGTTTGTCGAGCCGTCTTCGGTGGAAGTCAACGAGGTGGAGCAGATTTGTCAGCAGGCAGGCGATCGGGCAGTGATCTTGCTCAATCCCAAAATGGAGGACATTGTGACGATCGGGATTGGCTACGCCGGAAGGCAGCTTCGAGAGCGATTCTTGAAGCAGTTTGATACCGCTTACTACCTTCAGCCGATTCCAGGAGCAGCAATTCTGCGAGCATATCCCTCCTCCTGGCAGGTCTGGGTGGAAAAAGGCGAGGATGACTATGAGCTAGCCGGAGAATTTTCTCAAAAGCCAAATAGCGAAATGCTGGAAGGGCTTTTGATGGGTTCTTCTGCGCCTGATTCACAGGAAAATGTCTCTGAGCAAACAGCTACCTCATCTCGATCGCCCCAGCGGAAAGGCATTTTGTCCTCGCTTCAGCAATTTCTGCGGGCATTAAGCCAGTAGGAGGACGCTGTGTCAGAAGCAAAATTTGTAATTTATTTAACATAGCTTTAAAGGACAAGCGATCAAAAGCGCAGGTTGTTGGGCACAATTAGAATAAGGACTTAATGTTGAGAAGTGTAAAGGCTGAAATGTAAAGGCAGGCTTTTTGCTGACCGATGTTGTTATGCTGCTTTAGTCAGGTTGTCTGTCTTTATAAATGTGATTTGCCTGAATGTGATTTGTTGAGCGTCTTAAGAGGATAAATGCCCGTGTCTAGCAGTCGTCGAATTTTCGTGGGCGATGTTCATGGTCACTACGATGCCCTGATGCGACTTCTAGAAACGATTGCGCCTAATTCTGATGATCAAATTTACTTTGTAGGAGATTTGATCGATCGCGGACCTAAAAGTGCTCAGGTTATTGAGTTTGTGCGATCGCAGGGCTATGGCTGCGTGATGGGAAACCATGAACAAATGCTGCTGGAGGCGTTTCCCGATAGCAAAGTGTCTCAGCACCTCCTGCAAGCGTGGCTCCACAGCGGCGGCTATACAACCGTTGCCAGCTATGCGACTCCTGAATCCCTGCTGGAAAATCTTGTCTGGTTGCGAAGCCTGCCGCCCTATCTAGACCTGGGCGATCTCTGGCTCGTTCATGCGGGTGTACATCCCCATTTGCCGATTCAAGCGCAGACTTCCCACGAGTTTTGCTGGATTCGTGAAGAGTTTCACAGCACACCAAAACCCTATTTTGACGACAAGCTGATTATTACTGGACATACCATCACCTTCACGCTGCCTGGTGTGCCCGCGGGGGCAGTTGCCAGAGGAAAGGGATGGCTCAACATTGATACCGGCGCATATCACCCCAAAAGTGGCTGGCTGACTGCTGTAGATATGACCCATCAGCAGGTTTATCAGGTCAACGTGTTCCAGCAAGCTAGCCGATCGCTCCCGCTGGCAGAAGCTGTGGTTGAGATTGAACCTAGCCAGATGCATCTGCGTCGCCAGCTTATTCAAACGCTTTAATTTAGAAATGGGGCGATCGGCAACCGGTCTATATCGAAGCCCTCGTCCTAAATGCCTCTTATACGACGGACTACTGTGTATCGTTCAGTCGATGGAGTCACTGTTCTAGGCTTTGCAGCCCCCTAAATGCCCCAATGTTGGGAGACTCCGCAACAAAGAGAAGTCTTAGTTCCCCCCAAGTTAGGGGGGTGGGGCAGAATAGGGCAGTTTCTACATCATCTACATCACATCATCTAGATCAATATCTAGAGCAATGGATGGATCGGTGTACACAGTAGCCGAAGAGAGATTCGGTTTAGGCTAATGCAAAGCTAAAGTCAGATTCAGACAGCGTTGTTACGTTAACCCGATTGAGTTGCAGAGTATTGCCGTTCCCAAAGTTGATGGTAGAAGCGCTCAAGGTTGCTTTTGACGTGAAGTCAGAAAAGCCCTGGAAGCGGAAACTGCTGAGGTCAATTTTGTCTGATCCTTTTTCAAAGTCGGTAATCACGTCCTTTCCGCCACCTGGACGATAGACAAATTGATCATTTCCCTCATCCCCGGTGAGCCGATCGTTCTGCGTGCCACCATCTAGGCGATCGTTGCCTGCACCACCCCTCAGGATGTCTAAACCCGATCCACCATTCAGAATGTCCTGTCCTGCATCTCCCTGAAGGTCATCTTGTCCGTTTCCACCTAGCAGGTAGTCATCGCCCGAACCGCCGACAAGAAAATCCTTGCTGTCATCCCCTACCAAAATATCATTGCCTGCTTGCCCAGAAAGGCGATCGACTCCGGCTCCACCAAAAGCAATATCGCCGCCCTGACCGCCTGTGAGAGCATCAAAACCTTCGCCACCGCTGAGAACATCGTCTCCCTGATTGCCGAACAGAATGTCGTTGCCCTGCTCGCCTTCAATGCGATCATTCCCCTGCCGACTGCTTAAAAGGTCATTTCCCCTAAAACCGTCTATATCATCATTGGCTCGAGTACCCCACGGTTGTTCCCAGTTTACCTACAAAGTTTTGTGGATTTACTGGCACATGGTAAGCGTTGTTGTTAAGCGTAAAGCTGGCAAAATTGAACGCAGCTGGCATCCAAACCGCCATAAAGTTCGATGCTGTGGTAGTGGAAGAAGCGTCAATCGCAAATACGTTGTTGCGCACATCACCGGTTACCGCTGTCGAAGTTACTCCAAAGGCAGCAGCAGCAGCACCAGCTGTGGTTGTATTAGTGTAAGCACCGTACAAATACACGCTGTTGTAATGCACCCTTATGTTGGTTCCACCCGCCAAACGAATACCAAATGCATTAAAGGTATTTGAGGTATTCGAATAGTTCACAGTTCTCAAATCGTAAATCACATTGTTGTGAATGAAATAATTTGAACCAGATAGCACGTTGATACCCCATGCACCCCATCCTCCAGTATTCAGGTTTTTAACACCCCAAATGGTGTTACGAGCAACATTCACAGAGTCGTTCAACGTACCTCCCACTTCAATGGCCGCCTGAGATGTTGCTGTTGAGCTCACCAAGTTAAATACTGTATTGCCTGTAATTTCGGCCTTAGGAGCGTTCTGAACATCAATACCACGGAAAATCACAAAACGCGCTGTATCAGTAGATCCAACCGAGTTGTTGCGAATCCGTAAGTTGCGAGCAGGATTGGCAACGGTACCCCGTACATAAATGCCATAGTATGCACGTTCAACTCCTACGTTTTCAATAGTGATGTTGTTCATGCGATCACCCGAACCAAAAGTCGAAACGGTGATGCCTTGTGCATTGATACCGAAAGTAGAAGTTACGGTGTTGCTGCCACCAACTACACGCAAATTTCGCAATGTGATGTTTTCGTTACCATCAACCAATGGGTTGCGCAGGTAAATTACCGAAGAGTTGGCTGCAGGTGAATTGTTGATAATGGTCAAACCGCGGCCTCCTTGAGCATTTGAACCGTTGATTTCAAAATGCTTCATCGCATTGAGTGTGAAAATCGAAGTCGCATTTGAACCAGTAATGGCAACATTTGTAAGCGCACTATCGATACGGATTCGCACATTGTTCGTAGCACTCAAACCTGGACGAGCATTCACATTGTAAGGGAAAGTTTCGCCGGTTGGACCATAGCTCGAGTCGATGAGAATGAAGGTAACTGGACCAGTAATCATGCTGTTAGCCAAGAAATTCATGGCTGCAGTAACCGTTGGGAACTGTGCAGCTGGATTGCTAACACCTACCAAATAGTTACCACTTGCCTGACCAAGCAGGATATAGCGGTACAAAATAGGCGGCGGTGTGTTGCCTAACGGACCACGACCGCTACCACCCAAAGGTGATGTAGTTACTGTATTGGCATTGTTAAAGGTAGCAAAGTAATACTCAATGGTATCCAAAGCCGCAACACCACCTAAAGCAGCATAATTAAAGGTAAAGCTGTAGTTGTTTCCTGTTACCGATGCCGTACTGTCTACCACCCAATTACCTGTGCTGTTTTTGCGGTAGTACATACGTGGTGCATTTGGCACTGTGGTAGCCAAACCAGCAGTGTCCTGAATATTCGCAACTATGAAGCGACTTGGCGTTACCAATGTGTCTACCAAAGGAGTTACAGTGATTTGTGAGAATTGCAACCCTACGAATTCGTAAGCACCAATGTCGGGTGTAGTGGCTGAACGTGGAGCACCATTTATATCGGCAGATACAAATGCAACCGGCACACCCTTGTTATCTAAAGCCAAACTGGTTGGTATTGGAATGCTAGGGGCAATGAAATCGGGATTGATACTAACTGAAAAAGTATCGCGACCCGCACTAGCAGTCCGCCACGACGTTAGGGTATTGTGCAGTGTAGCACCTTGACGTACCAAGGGGTTTGTTGCAACAGTACCATTGGCATTCAAAGCACGGAAGTTGTTGTAGTTCGATGTCAGCGAATCGGTCACATGTTGATCGATGATGAAGAAAGGCTGATAGTTTGCCGGCAATGCGCCACCGTTAGGTGCAGTTACCACTACGTTGTTGTTCAACACTTGAATCTGCTGAAAAGCGGGAGTAGTTGCACTACCACCTGTCAAATGAATCGCCCCGTGGTTCGAAGTCGTGGTACTTGGGTTAACCAAATTGATGGTATTGTTCACAATTGAAACTTGGTCACGCGGATTCAATGGAACTATGGTAGTTGAGGTACTGGTAGAACCACCAATATAAATGCCATAGTTGATAATGGTTGGTGAAGCATCAGCAGTGCCAGATATGACATTATTGAATACCCTGTTCTCGCCACCCAATGAATCACTGTTCATGTTGAACAGGTAAATGGCACCACTGGCATGACGTCCATTGAAGTTGTTTTCTGAAATGGTGGTCACTGCACCACGACTGATATACACACCGTATCCAAAGGTTGCCGATGGATGAATACCATTAAACTGGTTTCCACTGATAACCAAGTTACGCGCATTCAAATGATAATTGGCGTAACGATAGGCAATGAACTGGTTTGCCGTAATATTAATACCCTCAGCATAAGTAGAGTTTGCAGTAGGGCCATTGATGTAAATGGTGTAATAAAAATTCGTGAACACATTACCAATGATATTGGTGTAGCTCGAAGTATTGATGCGAATACCATAGTTGTTGAATCCGCCACCACCTGTTTGGTCATCAAAAATACAGTTGGTCACAGTTCCAAAATCCGCACCGTTTTCATAGAGCAATACTGCAGAAAGTGCAGTGCCGTCAAGCGTACGGCGGAAAGTCAAGCCATTAAAGGTAACGTTCGGTACACCATTGATCACAAAGTGGTGACGGGCACCGGCAATGGGTGTAACGGTGTCTTGTATAAGAACAACTCCGCCAGGTGTTGAGCTGGCACTTACAAAATTGATGGTATTGGTACCACCAGCTCCGATGATTCCGCTCAAATTGTAGCCGCCATAGTAAGTGCCGTCGTTAATCAAAAAGGTAGTTGGACCCGCTACACCGCAGTTTCTCAAGGCGTTTACAGCATCTGCAATGGTTGGAAAATCGGCCAAAGTACCTCCCACTGTATATGAACCACTCAAAGAGGTACAGAGGTTAAACGTCAAGGTATCGTTGCCCACATTGTTGTCGGCACCTAATCCATTGGCGTTGTTGTTCCAAACACGCAATACATAGTTGCCATTGGCAGTGATGTTCAATGGCGTTTGGAAGGTGTAGTTTTCACCTTGTCCGGCAGACAATGGCGTAGTAAAGCTATAGTTGTTTACCGTAACAGGTGTGTTGGTTCCCAATTGGTAGCCCAAATTGGCAGAAGTAATGGGGTCAGCGGCTAAAGAAGTGTAGCGCACTGTCACCGTATTGGTACCGAGAGCCAATGGACGTGGAGAAATCAACTGAACAGTACCCAAATCACGACCGGTGTTGGGCAAAAAGCCTAACTGCATGTTGGGGCGACTTGTACCAGTGCTGATGAATGGGCTTGTGTTGGCACAAACACCTGCAGCATCTGAAATGAACCAAGAAGACGCTGCCCAACCTACGTTTGTGTTAAAAACCACAGCATTGTTGGTAAATGAACTGTTGTTGAAGCATACTTCAACTACGATATTCGAAGTGCCATTCCAAAAGAAGTTTTGACTAAATGCATGGGTGTTCCAACCCAAAACTTCAGTATACGCAGGCACATTAAAAACCGTAGTGAGCGGGCCTAAGAAAGCCGTGCTGTTTAAAACCGAATCTGTGGTGGTTCCCAGCCTGATTGTAAAATCCTGCAAGGCCACTCCTTGAACGGTCTGTACATTAAATGCAAGCGACGACATAAAGCCGGGCGTTGCACCAATGGCCAACAATTCGCTTGAGCGGATGAGGTACTGTTGCCTGGCACCCCAGTACCAGTTGCCGTAAGGAGCAGGATACGTGGTATTTGTGTTGGTAGTGGTACCTGTACCCAAGGTCACAATGACTTGCGCTTGTGCCGATTGGATGCCAACCAGCAACAACAAAGCCACCCAAAGGGAGGTAAAGAGTTTGTTCATATCAACAATTATTGGTTACGGTTTTTGGAGAAGTTGCTAAAATAAGAGGCCCTTGGTTTTAAACCAAAATTTTTCAAGAACAAATCAAAATAAAAAAAGGCCGACCCTCCCGGGCCAGCCTTGCACATGGTTTGGTTTAGTAATCAAGAATCCCTCTTTTGGAGGTGATTACTGCCTTTAACGCCAAACGACAATTTTTTCGGTGCGCTTGCCCTTTGATGTGATGACTTCGATGAAGTAAACACCAGGAACTACGTTTGCCACCTCAAAACGTATGATTTCGTTTGGCGTGAATCTTTTTTGGCCCAGCTCCGACCCTTTGCGATCGAGCAATCTAACCAAGATGGTTTCGTCAATGACATTTCGAAGCTGCAAGTTCACAGCATCGGATGTTGGATTTGGCCAGGTAACCATGTCAATTTCGTTACCGGCATTAAAATCGACCGCTCGAATAGGCGAATAGGCCGATACACCGTCTTCGGCTATGTATTTGATGCGGTAATAATAGGTTGGAATCGGATCGGAAGGATTATAAACATCGCGATCAATCATGCGGTAAACCGACAAGGTATTGGGAAAGCCTTTTGAAGGCATGGTTCCAATGCGCGTAAATCCTTCGTTTGGATAAATGCTTCGCTCAACCTCAAAACCATTCATTCGAACTTCATTTTGGGTTGTCCATTCCAACTCGGCTGAACGACCCGATGGCACCGCAGTAAACGTGCCCAAACGCAGGTAAAAAAAAGTGCTATCACCTCCTGGATCGATTTGGCCTGCACCACCATTATCGCCACTGGCAGCGTACAAATTCACATGTGTTGCCAAATGCGACCGGGTTCTTGCTTCGGCTACAACCCTCAAATTCACATCTGCAACCGATTGATTATACCCTGTAATAGAAACCCTTCCCAAACAATGAGCATTGATACGCGAATCAATAAAAGCAATGCCATTTCTTACTTGTGTTGCAGTTTCTACATAGGGCGCTAAATAATCCAATGAAATGATGTTCCTATTGGCGTTGTCCTTTAAGAGTGCAATCTGTGTACTCGAGCTGATGGTTCTGCCTTCTACGCTTCTTAAACGTGCAAGGGTTGGGTCAAAATTCACTTTGGGGTTATCGAAAGCAGAAGTATCAAACGAAATAACCACTCCTGTTTGGCCTAAATAAACTCCTGATCCATCGGTAGTTCTTAAATACACATCGAAAAAAACCTTATCGCCCATGGCATACTGGTTGAGCAGCTCTACACGCACAGGCACTACCTGAGCTTGAAGGCTTGCCGAACCAAGCAGCATGAGCGATAAAATTAATTTCCGAACCATGATTTGAGTAAAGTATAGGGGGAGGGGTTATACCTCCCCCATTGTCAAATGCTATTAAGGAGCCGTGATTGAACTGTAGGCATTCTTTGTGCGGTTGTTCCAAGCAGCAGCCCGGTCAGCAGCATCCACATCTGTGTCTAAGTTCACATCCTCCAGACGATACAAGTTGGTTGCCGAATTGTTACGAGCAGCCCAAATCTTGGTGCGATCGTCGCCATCGACTACAAAATTGCTGGTGTTGGCATTACCCGAAAGCATGGCCACATTTCCGCTGCCCAAATCAAAGGCATTGGTTGTACCACCTGCCACATTGGTTGCCAAGAAGAGGTTACCATTGCTGGTCAACGAAATGCTGCGTGCAGTATCGGCTGCATTGGCGCTCATGATGGGGATGTGGTTTCTGTGGTAAACAACCACATAGTACTTGCCTTCTTGCGTGATCTGGAACAACAAGCTGTCGTTGCCGTCAACGCCCACAATCTTGCCGTCTTTGTTGAGGATGGCTGCCCTGCGACCAACGTTTACCGAAGGCGATGTGCCTGGAACTTTTGCCAAATTGGCATCGGCCAATCCTTCGCTCAAGCCTACACGACGCAGTTCAAGCAACACCCAGTCAACCGCATCAGGCGTGTTGGTAGCATTGTAGGTTTCTGTACCGTTGTAGTTGAAGAAGCTGCTAGAGTCGAACGGATGGTTGGTAGGAATGGTCAAGGTTTCGTTCATGTCGGTGCCATTCCATGGACCTTCGAGGTATACCTGTGCTGTTACACTGAGGTAAGTGTGGCTATTCGAACGTGCCCACAGATTGGTAGGACCGTCAGACACATAGGCCAGGTTGGAGTCGGCCACTGTGCCCAAATAAGGCACTACCGTGAAGTGATAGCGCTGGTTAGGCTTGAGACCAGTTACAGTAACACTGGTGCCAGTTCCACGATAAACAATCCGGTTTTGACCTTGATTTGGTGCCAAGGTGAAACTTGCATTAAATCCATACACATTGCCATTAACCGGAGTGAAGTCGGTGGCTGAAGCTGGGCGAACCATTACCATGATGCCACTGATGTTCGGATTGGTTGGATTGGTCCAGCTGATATTCAAAGTAGAGTCGTTGCCCGATGGGGTACCAGTGAACGAGGTAGCCAAGTCGCCTGCTGCCGGTGCGGTGATTGGCGTTGGCGTGGTAAAGCGCACATCCTGCTGCAAGCTGCTGAAGTTGTAGTTAGCTGCATCCACATTGGTGGTGTTGCCACGCATTGGGAAGGCAAGTACACGATATGACGTATTAGCCGTTAAACCCGTAAAGGTGACCGTTCCACTTGCCGCATTGGCTTGAACCCTCGCTACAGCATAGGCAACCGGAGCAGCACCTAAGGTATCGCCCGAAGTGTAGGCAGCAGGTGTATACGACTCGCCAACGGTTGGATAATAAGAGCTACCCAAAGCAGGTGCTACTGTAGGGTGTGCTGAGCCCGCCGCAATGGCAATGAACAAAATAGAGTCTTTGTTCACGTTATAGTTGGCATCGTTGGTAGCTATATTGGCAAAATCTGCAATGTACCAATTGATGTTCATTTGTGTTGAAGAGTTAGAACTGTTGTTGAAGAGGTACAATCCAGCCAAGTTCCAGGTAGGAGCAATTTCAACAGAAGGACGATCGATTACCAATGAAGCTGCGTTGGCAGCCATGTTTGAGGGTGATGCATATGCAGCACTGTAACCAGCCACACCATTGAATGGAATGATTACGTATTTGTACTGCTGTCCAGCTGTTAATCCTGTTATGGTTACCGTTGTGCCAGTTCCCACATAAGCTACGTAATAAGGCGATGATCCAACCCTGTTGGTATCGGCTACACCACTAAAATTGGTTTGAGCGGCATAGGCCAAAATATTTCCAACGGTCGTATCGCCACTCAAACCAGCAATGGTTGAGTTGGTAGTTGCGTCTGATAAGCGCATCAAAACAATTACGCCATCGTGCGTGCCATTGGTCCAGTCAAGTTTAACCGAAGTTGGCGATTGTGGCGTGCTGGTAAAGCCCGATGGAAATTGGCCAGGGAAAGTTGCCGGTGCTGTTGCCAATACCGAAGCAGCCGAACGCAAAGTGCTGTTGGCTGTGGTGATGCGGGTTTGATTCCAAGGAGTAGTGGCAGCGGCTTCATACACTTTGGTTTTGATACCTGTTCCTACCGTATAAAATGCATGATTGGGATTGAAACCATTTTTGCTGGAAGTTACCATTTGAAAAGTACCTAATCTGCGGCGTGTGCCATCGATTTTAGCAACTTTGGCATCAAACTCAGTTTGATTGGCAAATGCAGGAAAATTGATGTTGATAATTACCCTGTTGGCATTGGCGCCTGTTCCTATGCTTGAAGTAACTGTTACATTATCGTAGCCAGTTGCTGTTGTGCCACCCGCATTTAACAGGGTGGTGGTTCCGTTGATGTAGTTAACGGCAGCACTTGAAAAGGCACCATTGGTAAAAATGGCATCCGTCAATACGATGTCGGCATAACCCAAATAGAAATCTGGCCCTGCATCGTCACTTAACATAACATCAAAATAGAATTTACCATTTACCAGACGCTGGTTTTCAACAGTAACTTCTACTTTGGTCTGCGCATTTGCCCAACTAAAAGCAACGAACAAAGGCAGCATCAGTAGTAATTTCTTCATAATTAATTTGTCTTACACGGCTTGTAAGAAACACCATGCCAAAAAGTACATTTTTTTGTCAATGTTGCTGCAGAGCTGTTAACAAAGGCCATTTTTTCAACTTCGCCCTAGTTGGTTGTTTCAAATTGGGATGGTTTTTTCATTATTAGAAGCGCATGCATGCTTCAGCGGAATTATAACCATATCTACTTTGCCAATACCCAAAAAGAAACGCTCAATACGCATTAACACACTATAAAGCGGCAATTATGGGCATTCAACAATGCCGCAATAAAACAGCCAAATGTTGGAAATATTCCAATATTTAGAATCTAGATGCCAAAGTCATGAATCCAACCGATGCGTTCGCCGATTGTACTTTCCTTCAAGTTGATCTGTATGCGTCCTTTTCCACCTTTTAACGCCAGTAAGATATGATGCCCTTCCAAGCAAATGCGCTCCAATGGGCGCCGTTAGAAAAATGAAAAAGACGATAGCAATCACCCGTGTTGTAACGCCCATTTCACCAAAATGAATGGCAGCCGATGCCAATATCAACCCCATGCCCAAGGTGGCGGCCTTTGTTGATACCGAAATCCGCAAATACAAATCGGGCATGCGCAGAAGTCCAACTGCAGCTAGAAGCACAAACAAGCTACCTATGCCTGTTAAAACCATGATGAAGAGATCAGCCATTTTCTTGTCGTTTTTCAATGTAGTACGAAAAGGCAACAGTACCTAAAAATGCAATGAGACCTAAAATCATGGCGATATCTAGGTAATGGGGTTGGTTGGTATAAATGGCGTAAACCACAATGATTCCAATACCAATTGTAAGCAATAGATCGAGTGCTACCACCCTGTCGCTGATGCTTGGCCCCAAAGCAAAACGCACGAATACCAGTAAGGCCGAAAACACAAGGACTGGTAAAATCACATAGAATAAATAATCGACCAACTCCATTTTATCGCATTAAATTCAACAAACGCTTTTCAAAACCACTCTTGATGCTTTCAACAAATTGTTGCTCATCATCTAAATACATCACATGTACGTATAGAACCTTCCTGTCGTCAGATACATCCAAGCTGAGTGTGCCTGGCGTAAGTGTAATGAGGTTGGCAAGCAAACTGATTTCAGCATCGGTTTGCGCATCTAAAGGAACAGCTACAATGCCTGGCTTCATGTAAAATGGAGGTGTGACGACATCCAAAGCAACTTGAATATTTGATTTGATCAATTCCCACACGAAAAAACCAATAAACCCTACCATTCGAGGTACAAAAAGGAAATATCGCTTTCCCGATTTTCCCAGTGCAAACCGCAGGGCAGCAAAGGCAAATACAAAACCTAACAGAAAATTCGCAAGCGCATAATCGCCTGTAAGTGCCACCCACACCAGGGTCAGGATTATATTTAAAAGCAAAGGCTTTCTCATTACAATTACTGGGGATTTACAGGTAAAACAATGCGCAAGTAATTGCCAGGATTGAGTAACTCCCCGGCAGCTTCGAATATGCCAAGGCCAACCCCGACTATCCCATGGGCATCGACGTCTATAACGGCGAAACCGGCAAT
>NZ_JAMPLI010000023.1:0-91658 GCF_039962475.1 Leptolyngbya sp. GB1-A1
TTACGAACGTTTACCTGCCTCCTCAGAAACCTTCATCTACCTTGCGATGATTCGATTGATGTTACGCAAGCTAGCCTGAGTCTTTTGCAACCTCTTCCGTATTTCTAAACATCCTCTTACAGGCTATCTTGCAAAATCTCTGATCTTGCCTACGTTGTATGGCAATGCATGACTCTGCCCCCTTTCCCGGCTGACCAGTTCTTCTTCCAGAGCCATATTAAAAAAGCCCTGCCTCAGTGAGACAGAGCCTTCGATCGCTTTATTGAAAGCCTTATCGATCAAGCAAAACAAGGCAATATTAGCCGCGATGGTAGGGTTATCGCTTTGGTGAGAGCATCATCATCATGTTGCGTCCTTCGCGCTTGGGAGCCTGCTGCACTTCAGCTACGCTGTCCAAATCTTTTGCCATGCGCTTGAGCAGTTCTTCAGCCAGGTCGCTGTGCTGAATTTCTCGCCCGCGAAACATAATTGTTGCTTTAACCTTGTCGCCGGCTTTGAGGAACTTCTCCGCCTGGTTTACCCGCACCTGATAATCGTGATCCTCGATCTTGTAGCGCATCTTCACTTCTTTCACATCAGAAGTATGCTGCTTTTTGCGAGCTTCACGCGCTTTCTTTTCCTGCTCAAACTTAAACTTGCCATAGTCCATGATGCGGCAGACTGGCGGATCTGCTTTGTCGCTAACTAGTACAAGGTCAAGCTCTTTTTCTTCGGCAAGGCGCAGGGCATCGCGGGGGACCATAATTCCGAGCTGTCCACCATCGCTGTCAATCACACGGATCTTGGGGAATCGAATTCGTTCGTTGATTGTCGGTAAATCTCGACTGGGTTTGGTCAAAGCCATGTGTAGTTGATGTAAGTCCTCAGATTCAGTAGAGTTCGTTTCAGTTACAAAGGTTTAATCAGTTCCAGATCTATTTATTCCAGATCTATGCTCGAATCGAGCAGGTCTTTAAGATCTTTCTCAGCCATTGCAACTGCAATCTAGCGATCGATGATACCAACTATCCTTCCACGCAAACAGGGGAAGATAACAACCTATAGTAAATCCCCTAACTAAAAGTGGAACTATAGATTTGTGAACTATATTCTAGCCATCTCAATCACCCCTCTGTCTACTGTCGATCGAGTGATTTAACATTTAAGCCCTGGTTATCAAATGCGATCGATCGCGCCCGGAACAGAGCATTAGTCCAGTTGGTCAAGCCGTTGATCAGGCAAGTCAATCCCACAAGTCAGCATGAAAAAACTGTTTCGCACCGGGCTAAACCAGGGAGCAACCCTGCTCGACTGGCTGCTGCAAAAGCCCTGTCCCTTATGCGATCGGCTTACCGCGTCTGCGCTTTGTCCGGACTGCTGGCATCAGGTCGATCGGTGCCAGGTGGGTTGTTCAGCGCATGTTTCCTTAGGCTGTCAGCCAACCGGGCAACTTCAAGAAATTTCGGTATTCGCCTGGGGAAACTATGGCGGTGCGTTAAAACGGACGATCGCTGCCTTGAAATATCACAACCAGCCACAGTTGGCCCGTCCGCTCGGCGATCGACTCGCCCAAGCCTGGCTCAAGACTTTGCCGGACGTTGAGCCGCTTTCGATCGTTCCGATTCCGCTTCATGCCGAGAAACAGCGGCAGCGTGGGTTTAATCAGGCAGAGCGACTAGCAGAGGCATTTTGCGATCGAACCGGGCTGCCCTTGCAGCGAGAAGGCTTAATCCGAGTGCGATTGACCGAAGCCCAGTTTCGGCTGACTTCCACAGCCCGGGAACAAAACTTGAGCAACGCTTTTCGAGCAGGACGATTTTCGCGATCGGCTCCGTCCAGGGTTTTGCTCATTGATGACATTTACACCACGGGAGCCACGGCGAGAGCGGCGGTTCAAGCCCTGCAACAGCAGCAGATCTCTGTATGGGGAATTGCAGTCGTTGCCAGATCGCAAATTTCAGCTCGGTCGCACGATCGGGCAGGTCGGCGGATACTCTGAAGAACCAAAAATCGGAGTGGGATCAAGTCCGGCGATCTGATGAAACTGTTCGGGCGTGATCGTGCTGACGATCGGCTGACTTTCCCAGTCTTTGAGTTTCTGGTGCGCCTGAGTTAAAAACTCAATGCCTCTGACCAGGGGAACGGTAAGCCAGCGATCGATCAGGGTTTCGATCAGGGCGAGTTCAATCAAAGGTCGCGGATACTGTTCCAGCAGGTCGTTCAAATAGCTTTCAAACCCATTTGTTTCTGCTCCATCCAGGTGATAACTATTGACAATATGTCTAATGCGCTGCTTGCTAATCTGTTCCCAGAGTTCCATTGCTACTTAACGATTCAAATTGAAGATTCACACTGCTATTTCATACTGCTGATCCAAACTGCATTAAACGCACTTGGTTCAGGATTGTGGATACGCTTCGAGTCCGACTGATCTTTACCTTTTATACCTGATGTTCCGCAGGAATAGACGAACTGATGCGGATAAAAGCTACAGATCTTACGACTTTAAGCAACTTTGATGAATGGCTTGCTCGTTCTACAGAAGATGATCTGATTCAATTCGCGTAAAAAAAAGCGTAAGAAAATTGGGAATCAGCGTCGCGAACGCAGCGAAAAGCCACGATTATTTCTTGCAGGTGATTTATCTATACAAGGCTTCAACCTTACAATGCAAAGGAAGAACAATGCAAAGGAAAAACAAGGACAGGCTGCAACTTAACAAGCATCTTGAACAAGCCCTATGACCGGAGACGACCTACACCAACTGCTACTCACAAAATGGGGACGCTCCTTTGACGTGCAGCTCAGGCGCGTCCAGGGTAAAGTATTTTTTCAGGTAATGTGGAAATATCTGGAGCAAGCCTCTTTTCCCATGACAGAAGCCGAATATTTAGCGCATCTGGAGGAGATTGCAGGTTATCTCAATGCCTGGGGTGGGGTGGAGCAGGTTGAAAGCTACGTGGAACAAACTAAAGAACGCCCCCGCCTTGGTAAAGCCGTCAGTATCCCGATCGACTTAGGGGAGCGCGCCTCAGAATGGCTATTGGAGCAGTAGGGTAATCCTTATTAACGTCCCGACAGCTTCACCATTGCAATGCCGCCAAAGTAAAGCCCTAAAACAGCTCCCCCTAAGAGGCTTTGCGTCACGGGATCGGTCGAAGGCGTGAGCACAGCCCCCAGCACCGCCGCCGCCAACACCACATATCGCCAATTTGCGGTCATTTGCTTAGAGTTCACAATGCCAAGCAGCCCCAACAAAAGCTGAATCACCGGAATTTGAAACGCCAGTCCGGTACTAAACAGCAGCAGCAGCACAAATTCAAAATATCGATCGATCGACCAAAGCTGTTCAACTACGCCCTCACCATAGGTAATAAAGAAGTTGAGCGCAGCAGGGATCAGTAGATAGTAAGAAAAGGCTAAACCCGCAGCAAACAAAATGCTAGAGCCAAAGACGATCGGGGCAAGCAGACGGCGTTCTTTGCGAGTCAAGCCCGGCAGCACAAACTGCACAATCTGATACATGATCATGGGACTAGAAACCAGCAAGCCGCTATAGCCTGCCACTTTCAGCGACACAAAGAAATATTCGCCCGGTGCAAGCTGAAGGAATTTGACTCCCTTTGCCGGAACCTCAAGCAGTTCGACGATCGGATTGACGAAGAGAAAGCAACCCACAATCCCGATCACTGCCGCAATCAGCGCATAAAAGATTCGCTGGCGCAGTTCCTCCAGGTGGTCAAACAAAGACATCTCCACGTCATCGAGAAGATCGTCGTCTGGATCAAGATCAGCATCGCGGTCAGGGGCGATCGTGCCGATCGAAGACGGGGCAGTGGATTCATCCAGGGAATCTGAGGGAAATGCTGTCGCCGTTTCGAGTTCTGAGGGAGGAGTCATGGGCAAATCCGTTGAACCATCAAGCGAGATGCGGACAGGGGTTTCAGATAATACTAGCCTATCGCCGCTCTAGATAGATTTGCAGATTCACCCTGACCCCCTCCTAGAATTTTCTTGATCGGCTGCATCAGGAGTGGGCCTGCTCTAGCCGCAGTTCTTCAATGAGCTGCTGAAGCTGCTGCTGATTTGCTTTGTACACTTCGCCACAAAAATGGCAGGTGGCTTCTGCCCCTTCGTCTTTGACAATCATGTCTTGCAGTTCGGTTTCGCCCAAAATCTTGAGTGCGCCCAAAACACGATCGAATGAGCAGCCGCAGTGGAAATGAAGCATCTGGGTTTCCGGGAAGATTTGCAGCCCTTCATCGCCCAGCAGGTCTTCAAAGATTTGGGGCAGCGATTTGCCCGCCTGAAGTAGGGGAGTAAAGCCAGCCAGCGCACCCAGCCGTGATTCTAGCTTTTCCACCAGAGCCTCATCGTTTGCTGCCTTGGGAAGCACCTGAATCAGAATGCCGCCTGATGCTGTCACGCCTTCCGCCCCGACAAACACACCTACAATTAGCGCAGAGGGAGTTTGCTCCGATCGCACTAGATAATGCGTAACGTCATCGCCAATCTCGCCAGAAACAAGCTGCACCGTACTGGAATAGGGATAGCCATAGCCAATATCGCGCACCACATACAGGTAGCCATCGCTGCCCACTGCACCGCCCACATCTAACTTGCCTCTCGCATTCGGTGGCAATTCAATATCAGGGTTATCTACATAGCCGCGCACTGTCCCATTTCTGCCTGCATCAACCATGACCCCGCTCAACGGACCATTGCCCTTGACGCGGATATTCACCCTTGCTTCTTCCTGCTTCATGCTCGATGCCAGCATCAGCGCCGATGACATCGTTCTTCCCAGGGCTGCGGTCGCCACATAGGACAACCCGTGCCGCTGACGGGCTTCTTCTGTCAGACGAGTCGTAATCACCCCGACCACCCGAATTCCACCGTCGGCAGCTGTTGCTCGAATTAGTTGATCTGCCATGAAAACCCTATACACTTCTTAACGGTTTCTTTCTATATTTTAAGGGGCTGGATCGATCATCGCTGCCGCAAACGCTGCGGATCTCCCCCTTCCGCACTACGGAAAGCACCTCCTCCCGGCCTCAAAGCCTAGCCGACCTCCCCTCATCCCCTTTCCCCCTCCACCCCTCTCCTTATCTCCCCACCGATTGCAGTTTGGTTTAAAGTGCAAAAAAGGAACCTCGATCGCCAACAAACAGGAAATCAAAATGGCTGGGACGCTGAAAGAATTTTTAGAAGCCTGTGAATCGCTGGGACTACTGCGAATGATCGTGACCAGTCGAGCAGCAGTGCTAGAAGTGCGGGGGACGATCGAAAAATTGTTTTACGCCGAGTTGCCCAAAGGCAAATACGCCAATATGCACCAGGATTTATTTGAGTTTCACCTGAACATGGATTTGATTACCCAGGTGAAGTTTGAAACTGGGGAAGCCAAGCGCGGTAACTTTACGACCTATGCCATTCGCTTTGTCGATGAGCAGGGCGACAACATGCTGAGTCTCTTTTTGCAGTGGGGCAAGCCCGGAGAATACGCACCCGGACAGGTCGAAGCCTGGGAAGCGTTGCGAAATCAGTACGGGGATGTATGGCAACCGGAGCCAGTAGGAAGTTTGTAAATGCTAAAGCAGTGGAGAGGACGACTGATTTGGCTGGGTCTGCTGGTGCTATTGTGGCTGCTTTGTAGCGGTACGGTTTTGGCAGACCCGTTGGGCGATCGCTTAACTCAGTTTCCCAATTGGCAGGGTAAACCGATCGTAGAACCTGCGCAGGGCGATTTAGCTTATCCCGATTGGTTTGCAGGCGAATGGACTGTAACGACAACGCTGGTTGATCTGGTAGCTCCGTTGGCTCCTGATTTGGTTACGCCTGGTTTTGAGAGTAATCGTCAGTTTCTCAATCAGCCTGTCACGTTTCCGGTGCGCTTTGTTTCGGCTCAGCCCCGAGGTTGGTCTGCCTTTTTACCCATCGTTTCTCGAAGTCCTGAAATTGTCTCCGATCGTGCCTTTAACGGGCTCAGCCTTGCCAGAGCCTATCTGGGCGATCGATCGGTGCTGTCCGTGAAGGTTGATCCACAAAACCCCAATCGCCAGATCACCTTACTGCGAGGCGATGCAAAGCACTTCCCTCTTCAGGGTAATCGTCAGCTCGTTTCCACCGTGACCAGACGATCGATCGAGCAGCCTGCTCCCGATCGCTTTGTCACCACAGAACTGTTTCAGCAGGAGTTTCGCGGCATGCCCCAGCCTTACTTTAATGAAGTAGAAAATACGACTGCCTACACTCGCCAATCCACAGCCTTGTCTGATGAGCCGCTGATCACCGCCGATCAGGTCACTGCGGTCTATCTGTCGCCGCAAGACCCCAACTATTTCAAGACACTGCCCTCTGCTAATCCGCTTGGAACCTCGCGCCCGGTTGCACTGTATCGCTACCGCATGGAGTTTCGCCAACCTCAGGACCCTGCTGCCCAAACTCCGTTTTCCTCGTGAGCCTGCGCTGCTTCGCGAGTTGCTGCCTCAGCCCCAAATGTGACTTTCTGATAGGGCAAGGGTTTCACGCCTCGCGTCACCTGATGAATCCACCAGTGAGTATCTGTCCGTACCTCCTGAAAGCCTGCCCTGTGCATCCAGTCATCAACACTGCCCCGAGCAAAAGCTTGAATATAAGGCTCTTCAAAGATTTGCATTAGCCATTCAGTTTGGCGCAGCGTTTCCTGATTACCGTCCAAGATCAGCACCTCACCGCCTGGTTTCAGCAGACGGAAGCATTCTTGCAAAATGGCACAAGAGACGATCGGCGGCGTTTCGTGAAACAGCAGCGATGCAGTCACTAGATCAAAGCTGGTGTCAGGAAATCCGGTGTGTTCGGCGTTGCCCTGCTGATAGGTAATCTTCAGTCCGGCTTGCTGGGTGCGATCGTCTGCCACGACGAGCATATAGGGTGACAAATCCAGTCCAATCACGTCGGCTTGCGGAAATGCTTGTTTGAGCAGCAGTGTAGTGGAACCAGTGCCACAGCCCAAATCCAGAATCCGGTGGGGACGACAGCACACGCGATCGATTAAACCCTGACGCACCCATTCCTCATTCGGCGGCAAAACGTAATGCGTAATCGGGTCATAGGTCACGGCTGCCCCAACCGTTAGATAACCACCTTTAATCCCGTGGAAGTTCTGCGACTGGTAATAGTCGGGATACGCTACAGCGGGCTGGCGAAACCGATCGCACTCCTGCTCCCAGTTTTTACTTTGCTGATAGCGCAGCAGTGCCTCGCGATCGATCAGAAAGTTACGAAAAATCGGCGCGAGAAATCGCTCAAAAATTGTGTCTTGTTGCGTCATTCAAGCCTCCTGAGGTAGTGAAATTTGCAACCTGAATGGCGTAAGGCGTCCTGATGTAGTGCGTACTACGTGCTAGGATGCGCCCTAAAATGCGTACTCAATCAATGCATACTTAATTAATGGAGGAGCAATGGAGGAATCTCTGAGCCCAGTGGCGCACTGCTGATCAGGCATACAGTGAGGCGACATATTCTCCATAGCCGTTATATTTTAGCGTTGGCTTCTCAGTCCAGCTAAATTCTGCCTCTGCACCGACAAACCGTTCCTGCGACTGCGACCAGCGCGGATGAGGCACAGCCGGGTCAACGTTGGATTCAAACTTGTACTCACTCGGACTCAGTGTGTTCCAGAAGGTAGCAGGCTGACGGTCTACAAACTCAATTTTGACGATCGACTTCGCGCCCTTAAAGCCATACTTCCAGGGAAGCACTGCCCGCAGGGGTGCGCCGTGCTGTTTCGGCAGCGTATGCCCGTAAACCCCGACTGCAAAAAACGCTAGCTCGTTTGCCATCTCGTCGAGCCGCATTCCTTCAGTATAAGGAAAGGGAAGAAACTGATTTGGCGGAAAGAGGGGACCGTAAGTGACCTTCGGGTTGTAGTAGGAAGTAAAGCGCACAAACTTTGCCGCAGCGGTGGGTTCTACGGCTTGAATCAGCAGATTCATCGGAAAGCCTACCCAGGGAATTACCATGGACCAGGCTTCCACACAGCGAAAGCGATAAATGCGCTCCTCTAAGGGAAACCTGCGGGTCAGGTCGTCCAAATCAAATGTCTGGGGCTTGCTGACCAATCCAGTGACTTCAACCTTCCAGTCATCGATCGGCAACGCTCGTGCATTTTGCCAGACTGCAGTTTTCGTGCTGCCAAACTCATAAAAATTGTTGTACGTTGCGGCAACCAGTTCATTGGTCAGTGGACGATCGACCTGAGCAAAAGCTGGATTCAGCGTTACAGCAAGCGACTGGGTTCCGGCAATGGCAGCCTGGTCGAGCACTTTTTGTTTCTGACAGCCAATCAAGGGCAGCGCAGCCCCCGCAATTCCCGCACCTGCCAGCCCTTTCAAAAAACGCCGTCGATTAAAGAAAGCAGATTCGGGAGTGACGGTGCGCTCCGGCAACTGCCAGCTAGGAGGAATCCGAATCAAAGCCATAGCAACGTGCCGATTAGAAAGACTTTACATTCCTCAATATAGACTGATTTTTCAACAGATTTCCTGCCTTCCTCTATAAAAACGTTTGGAAAGGATCCCTCAAGCTGGGTCAAAGCCTATCTATCGTAAAGCAGGTTTAGACGGTATATCTTGAGATAGTTTTCCGCAAAAAAATATTCAGTAATATTGATAGCAAAGCAGTGGAAGAAAATATAAAAAAGAACAAAGAGCAACACAAAAGGAAGGAGCACCAAAGGAAGTGCAGCAAAAAAGCGAGATCGATATAGACCCCGCTTGCTTGCCTGGATAGCTTTCTCCAGAAATAGAGTAATGCTAGATTACCTTGCTTGCACCATCTTGTGGTTCAATAGTGTTCAATCCCAACCTGATTTAAGGAATTACAGTTCACCTGATTCAGATTTACGATCACCCAGCCTATACAGGCAATTACCAAACAACCGCCTCGATTAAGCTGAACAGGAGCGATTATCTTGCTTCAAGCTGTAGAGATTGAATTCTTAAGCCAGGTGATTGAGATTGCCAGCAAACCCAAAGATAGGCTCTCACTTGGACTATGCTAGTGAGTCCCAGCACCAACCGGAATGTTTTCACCGTCCTCTTCCAGAACCCGAAGGCTTGGAAACAGGAAGTGGTTTTCCTCCACATATTGGGCACCGAAAAGACCTTTCTCTGCCCAGAAGTAGCGATCGGTGGTATGCTCATTACGCTTAACCAGAAGCAGGGCAGGAGGCAGAATACCCTCAGCCTGAATAAACTTCCGAGCCGCAGTAACGGGCTTTTCTTCGCCGCTTTCAATGCTGTACTGAGGCACTAACTCAAGGATTCTCCGTCCTTCCAGGCGACGGCGACTTTTACGCTTACGTCTTCTTGCCAACCTCTCTACCTCCTCTCTTCTCGACGCAGTAGGATTTTGTGTAGTCAGGGTTTAATGTAACTAGGTTAATGTAACCAGGATTACAAAATACTAAGACCCTGCAAAGTATATCCGCTTAAGTTTGAAATTTCAACTTTTTTAAGCGATTGATACAGAATCTAAAGAGAATCTATACCTCACATATGCTCTCATAATCACCCAGGGATTTCAAGGGAGCCGTTACCGTCCGCAAGATTTCTGAATAAAATAGTTGAAAAGCTGATGTTTCCAGGCTTTAGGCTTTATTGTGGATAGCTACAGGATAAATTTCCCGGAAACCAGGCTTGGTTGAGGAACTGCGTCATTTTGATCAGTTTTTAATCTTTTTAGACAATTTCTTTGTTTCGGTCAGATTCATCTTGATGTAGTGACTCTCGCTTCTCTAAAGTTTTGTAAACAATCGTTTTGTGAAAGTTTTGTGAACAGCCGTTTTGTGAATAATTGTCGAGACATTCATGCTGTCGCCTGCTAGCCCCGAATTTATTGCCCTCTGTCGATCGCAAATTCAACTGCTGACCGAGGGGTTGGGGGCAGTGCTGAGTATTGTTTACTTAACTGAAGAACTTACTGAACTTGCAGATGCGCCGCTTGTTCCGATTGCTGCTTACCCGGAAGGCGTCATGCAGTGGAGTAATGAGCAAACCCTCAGCCTGATGCGAGGAAACCGAGTTAATTTGGAACAGCCGAAACTTGCGTCTGAAATTTCCTCAACTCGTGCCCCGGTCACAATCGATGAAACTGCTCTGCTGCCGCTTCAAATTGCGGAACGCGCCCTACTCCGTCAGCAGCAGTCTGTTTTGCCGCTGATGCACGAAAATGTGGTGATGGGGCTACTGATTACGGCTCGGCTCGATCGCCCCTGGACCGAAAATGAACAGGAGCAAATTGAACAAATTGCCCATACCCTGGCGATCGGCTGTCTGCTCGACCAGCGGGCACAGTGGGCAGCGCAGGATATGCGGCAGCTCCGTCAATTGCATCATCAGCGGCAGGATGTATTTGATACTTTGCTGCATCAGTTTCGCAATCCGCTCACGGCCCTTCGCACGTTTGGTAAGCTGCTGCTAAAGCGACTCCGCCCCGAAGACAGCAATTACTCCGTTGCAGAAGGCATTATCCGTGAAAGCGAACGTCTGCAAGACTTGCTGCAACAGTTTGAAGTCGCTCTGGACTGGGAGCAGCCCAGTTTACCACCAGCAAAAATTGCGCCTGGGGTGACTCCATCCCCGAATGCCTCAGACCCCTCTCCCCCTGCTCTGACCAGCAGCAAGTCGCCGCTTTTGCTTCCAGGAACCAACTGGGTCACGGGAGCTTTGCTTCAGGTCACACCCCACGCGCTGACCGAAGTGCTGTCACCGCTACTGAGTTCTGCCGATGCGATCGCTCAAGATCGACAGTTAATGCTGCATTCCTCGATCGCTACGCCGCTGCCGCCCGCTTTGGTAGACCCGAAGGCACTGCGCGAAGTGCTGACTAATCTGATCGACAACGCCCTAAAATACACGCCAGTAGGCGGAGCTGTTTATGTGGGAGTGCTTGCCTACGCGAATCATCAGCAGGCAATCGTGATTGCTGATACGGGACCGGGTATTCCGCCGGAAGATCAGGCGCATCTGTTTGAACGGCACTATCGCGGCGTCCAGGCAAAAACCGACATTCCCGGAACCGGGCTGGGACTCGCGATCGCCCGTGACCTGGTGCGGCAAATGCAGGGCGATATCGAAGTGTTTAGTCCAATGAAGCAGTGCGATTTTATTCCAGCCGCCATGCTTGCCCAGACCGATGCTGCTCATTTGGGAACGGCGATCGTGGTGCGTCTACGGCAGGCGGAGCAAAACTGAGTTACTTCATAATGGCTTTCACTCGATCGGCAATCCGAATCGCCAGCGCAATAATTGTCAGCGTTGGATTTGCATAACCGCTGGTTGGAAAGACTGAACTGCTGGAATGTGCAGATTAGAAACCCCGTGAACGCGACAGGTAGCATCGACTATGCCCTGCTTTGGACCGTCGTGCATCCACGTTGTGCCCATATGGTGGTGGACGCTGGGTAAAAACATTTGGGGTGTGCCGTGATCGAGTTCAAGCCGCAGTTTGCCGTGCCCCGCTAAGCTGAACCCTGATCTAGAGCAGGAGCTAAATCAGGTTGAATCGCTGAAGTTGGGACTCGATCGCTCCCGGTAAAAATTTATGCAGCTCTGTTTTATTGCGATACACCAGACGGTTGCCGCTGGGTAAATCGAAAGGAAACTGTCCAGTGATGTCGGGGCGTTCCATCTGGGTCAGGAGGACTTGCTCGGTGCGTTTGCATTGCAGTGCGTAGCCTATCTCCACGCAGACTTTGGGACTGGGGACAGGTTGGGGCGGCGTGCTGTCGAGCTGAAAAATGGGGGTGCCGTCTGCGATAAAAATCAGGCTCTTCCGAATTTTTCGCATCAGGGTACTGTTTAAGCGAGCAGGCCCATCCGTCAAACGATGAGACTCCTCTAACATGAGAGGAAAGCGCGATCGACGGTTGGTTTTTTCAAGAATGCTGTTAAGCTCATCGCGGAGCAACTCGCCCGACTCGGCAAATTCGGTTTGATAGCAAAGAAAGACGATCGGCTCTAGAGAAGCCATGACATCTTGCTTTGTAAAGTAGATTTCATGGCTAATCAAGTCAATATTAGAAATAGCGTATCCACCACTGCCTTCAATATAAAACTCAACGGTTTCGCCATCTAAATACCGCTGAAACCACTCGGCTTGTTTGACTTCTTCGCTGTCTTCTAAAAAATCAGCTCGCAGTGCAGACTTTAACAAACTATTTTTGCTTAGGCGCAAATCGTGAGGACGTTTTTCCAGCTCTCGCGCTGGCTCATACTTTTGCAGATACCAAGCCTTGACAGCAATAATTGCCATGTGTTTTCCCTGTGTCTCTCGTTAAACCCCTGAAGGCAGAGCTTGTCTTTAAGCGTGCCTTTAAAGTGGTAACAGCACCCGCGCTATAGAATTGCTGAGTGATTTCCCCCCTTCATATAATTCTATCCAGAGTTGTCCTGATCGAACCATGAATGCCAACACTTAAACGGTGCAGACTCAATGGAAGCCAGAGACATTACTCTCTGATATTTACTAGAGGAAATATCAACAAACTGCCGGATGCTGTTACGGTTAAACGAGACAGATTCAATAGATACAGAGTTTTTACCTCTTTGTATTTGACTTGTCTAGCTGATTGGATCTGCCAGGGAAGCTTGGCTGCTTCGATTTCTAATATAGTCTCTTTTTCAGGCGGCTTCCTGCTCTGATATTAAAGTTTACTTTTAATAGAAAACAGCCGCATTGTTTGTAAACGCGATCGGGCAGGTTAGGGAAACCTCTCGCTTGCTGATGTCAGCTTATTGAGTGAATTATGGGCTCTAGCAAAACAGTTTCCGCCTGTCGTTCAACACAAACACACAGCAGTCACCGATCGATCTAACGCTGGGGTTTACCGTTTCAAAAGACTTCCTTAAGACGCTGGTTACAGGAGAAGAAATGCCAAACTGTGGGGTAGCAAACGAATTGACGAGAAGAATTGTAAGCTGCAATATTTATCACTGTTTCTTTACGATCGGCGTTAGCATTTACTTCCTGAATTAATACAGATTTGAAAAAGAACTGATAAAAATGACTTGGATTCACGCTAGGTTAACGTTAGAGGCAGTTTGAAGAGCCGCAAAGCTCCTGCATTTCCCCCCTAAATTCCGCATTCTTGGGGGCTTTGAGCCGGAAGAAAGCCAAAAGTCTCCTAGGGCTGAGGAACTTTGAATCAAACCCGAATCGGCAAGTCCCCCACTGGTGGAGGTTGGGAGGCGAATGCAGGACGGCTGCTCCGGCTGAAACAACTTCTTGTACCAACTGCAACGCAAACGATCGACTGAATTCTAACCGTGGCACGAGTTTTCCTGCATCAAATTAGCCGCCGCTTTCGTACGGCAACCGCGATCGAGCAAATTACCTTTGAAGTTCCCGACGGGCAGTTTTGGGTGCTGGTGGGTCCATCGGGCTGCGGCAAGTCAACCATTCTTCGGACAATCGCCGGATTAGAGGCTGTCACCGAGGGCAGTTTGTATATTGGCGATCGACTGATGAATCAGGTTCCGGCTCGCGATCGTGATGTGGCAATGGTGTTTCAAAACTATGCACTGTATCCACACATGACCGTGGCGGACAATTTAGCGTTTGGCTTAAAAATGCGGGGCAGTCCGTCGCATCAGATTCGTCTTCAAATTGAAACCGTAGCGCGATCGCTTCAGATAGAGCACTTGCTCGATCGCAAGCCAGGTCAGCTTTCGGGCGGACAGCAGCAGCGAGTGGCACTAGGACGGGCGATCGTGCGGCAGCCGCAGGTATTTTTGCTAGATGAGCCGCTTTCCAATCTAGATGCCCAACTCCGGGATGAAACCCGCGCCGAGCTAAAACAGCTTCATCAGCAGTTTGGCATTACCAGTCTCTACGTGACTCACGATCAGGTTGAAGCCATGACTCTTGCCGATCAGATTGTGGTGCTGAAGCAGGGCAAAATTCAGCAGATTGGTACGCCGCAGCAGGTTTATAGCCAGCCAGCGAATCAAATGGTCGCGACCTTCCTGGGGAATCCGCCAATGAATCTTTTGCTTGCCACTTATGCGGAGGGACGGCTTCATTTGGAGAATCAAATCCTTTCCTGTCCCAATCGCTGGCGATCTCTCTGGAAATCTGGACAGCAGATTAACCTGGGAATTCGTCCAGAGCATTTGTCTTTATGCTCAGCTGATGAGGCAAATTCTCTCTGGGTCGAGGTGCAGCTTGTGGAACCGTTGGGACGCGAAATTCTGGTGCGATCGATTTTGCCAGATGCTCAAACCACTGCCCCAACAGATGCCCCAGCCCCAATTCAGTTTCAGGTAATGCCCTCGGTGCAGATTCGACCGGGCGATCGGGTGTCACTCCAGCTGGATTTTGATCATCTCCTGGTCTTTGAGCCAGAGACGGGCAAGCGATATTGTTAGAGCAACATTGTTAGAGCAATATTGTTAGGACGATAGAGGCGTCATCATCGGACTTCTGGAGTTTGCTCTCTGACCGTTTTGCCTGCCGTTTTGCTTGGCGTTGGCACGGTTGGCATCCAGTAACTCGACGTTAAAGCGATAGCCAACATTACGAACCGTTTGGATCAAATTCGGTTGGCGGGGATCAATTTCAATTTTTTTCCGCAGTGCCAGGATATGGGTATCGACCGTGCGGTGATTGTCGATCTCGTCGGGCCAGGCTCTTCGCAGCAGCTCCGATCGCGACAGGGGCATTCCGTCTGCTTGAGCCAGAACGTAGAGCAGGCTAAACTCCTGGGGAGTCAGGTCGATTAATTCTCCCTTAAACTGAACTCGTCGCTGCACTAAATCGATCTTGAGGTCGCCATAATCTAGAGAGGCAGGAGCGGCAATCGTCCGACTGCGACGGGTTAAGGCTTCGACCCTGGCAAGAAACTCCTGCATTCCGAAGGGCTTTGTCAAATAATCATCTGCGCCCGCCCGTAGCCCTCTGACAATATCGGCTTCGCTAGTTCGCGCCGAAAGCATCATCACCAAGACCTGGTGCTCCTGATGCAGCCATCGACAAAACTCAACACCATCTCCTTCAGCCAGATCGGCATCAAGAATTACAAGCTGGGGCTGGCGGCTCAAAAACACCTCTCTTGCCTGCTGAAGGTCTGCCGACTGGTGCACACCAAAGCCGACCTGCTGCAAATGCCAACCTAGCAGTGATCGAAGATGAGGATTGCCTTCAACGATTTGGATATAAACCAATCCCACGGCAGCGTTTTCTCAAGAGGGGACTGAGAAGCTTCATAAATCCTTTAAAATCAGATCAGGGTTGAAGCAACTTTCCTCAAAGCTAACAAAGCCTTTGTCAGGGTTTTGTAACGGTGGTTACTTAGCCTCAATGAATCCGAGCGGTTGGACAATGAATCTTCTCAGGGGCTGATCTTTTGAAGTCCTTTTATAGCAGAACCGCGTATCAAACCAAATCGCAAAACATTCTGAGCGAATGGTTAACCGACAAAAATGAATATCGCAGACCGTAAAGCAGGATAACTTTATTTTTAGCCCAGTTTCAATCAGTTAGCGCAATTCAACACAGGAATAAAATCACCCAATTGAGGGAAGCAACTGGAAAAAACTTTAATAAAATAAAGGAAGTCGGTATAAATCTAGGCTGTGGTTTTTTATCTGGTATATCAGTAGATAGGGCTTGAACTTAGTGTGCATTCGGCGTTGATTCTGAAGATCGCTTCTGTGCCTACCTCATGGCAAATTTGCGGTCGACCTCTAACCCAGTAGAGTACATCTTGCTCAATGTCGCAATTCGCACTAAACTAAGCGTCTAATCGAAATTTTACTGATCGTGTTTTTTGTCTTTATTATCGTAGGATTCTGGATCATCTTTAACTTATGCTTCAGGATACTCAAACGATCCGCTATTACCAGCGACTCACCGACGCCCTCGTCGAGCAGTGGAATCGCGGCTATCGGTTCGATGAACTTCGGCTCTTTGTTGATGGCTATTTAGCGGCACTTCGGCACGCAAACGCGATCGAACCCTTTATGATTCATCGCCTTGAAGAAGAAGTCACCCGTTACTTGTATGACCCTTCCAATTTTGAAATGCCCCAATCTGAACCCGATTACCGATAAGCAAAGCAAAACCCTCTGACCTTGAGACCGCTCAAACATCAGAGGGTTTTGTGTTAGGGCTTGTTCTGTTCAGGGACTCAATCAGGAGGCGAGAGCTACTTCAACCATTTGCTGAAGTTCGCCTTTCTGATATAGCTCGATGAGAATGTCTGACCCGCCGACAAACTCACCGTTAATGTAAACTTGCGGAATCGTGGGCCAGCTTGAATATTCCTTAATGCCCTGACGGATTTCGGAGTCTGCTAGCACATCACAGGTTTCAAAGGGAACGCCAAGCACGTTCAAAATTTGCACGACGTTATTGGAGAAACCGCACTGAGGCATCAGTTTGTTTCCCTTCATAAACACCATGATCTTGTTCGATCGAATCAAATCTTCAATGCGTTGCTGTGCTTCGGGTGTCATAGAGCAATTGGGGTTTGGTTCTTACGCTTTTATGCTACGAAAAATTGGCGTGAACAGGTCAGACCGTTAATCAATCTCACCAATTCACGTCAGCAGGCTCAGATCAGGCAGTTGCCTGGGATGCCCAGTCTTGGGGCGTGAACGTCTTCATGCTCAGAGCGTGAATTGCCTCCGAGGACATGGCTTGGTTGAGCGCACGGTAAACGAGCTGATGCCGCTGCACTAAACTTTTGCCTTCAAATAGCGAAGAGACGACGACGACCTGATAGTGATCGCCACCGCCCGTCAGATCCTGAACCTGAACTTGGGCATCGGGTAATCCCCCTTTGATCATTACTTCAACCTGATCTGGGCTAACCATGAACGCTCCTGCAATCAAACGCGCAAACGAATCTAAACCACCCTATTTTACTGTTGATTTCTATTGCTGATTGCCCTGGTTTGGTTGGGGAGCCGCTGAGGTAGACTGACCGCCCGATCGCGGAAACGGCGAACTGACAAAGCCCAATTCATAAAGTTGCTGATAGGCTTGTTGCCCTAGCTCACGGGTAGGGTTCTGGCTGCGGACAATCTGAATCAGCAGGGGAACGGCTAGCTCTGGCTGGTTTTGTGCCCGGTGGACGAGCGCAAGCTGATAAGTTGCCTGGTCGCGCATTTGGGCAGATGCGATCGCCTGCTGCCGCTGGTCATCAGCAATTCGGGTATCAATTCCGGCAAAGCTTCCGGCGAGTTCCTGATGAAAGTTCGAGAGCTGATTAAAGAGCTGACGCGCATCTTGCAGCTTTTGGGTCGCGAGGGCATAGTTCTGAGCAGAGACCGCGCTGCTGGCCTCTTCCATCAAACGTCTGCCGCCGTTAAGACTAAGCAGCGTTCCGTCCTGTGCCAGGGGACGAAGATCCGATTCGCTGCTGGGTTCAGCATTGAGGTCTGAAGGACTGGCAGGCGTTTGTGCCTTTGCGGGAACTGCCTGAATCAGCGCGATCGCACTTGCCAGGGAAACCAGCGTAGCCAGAGAAACGGAGCGAAAGCTGTGAAACAATAGCATGAAATTGTTATAGGAGATGGTTCGGTAGCAAGCGAATACAGTCTTAGGGGATTTTACCATTGCCGTTCTCGCTCGATTCAATCTTCATGAAGGTCGCTAGAGTAAATGAATTGCCTTGAAGCAGTTTAAGCTATGGCTGACGAGTGTTTTATGGTGTGGGTTCCCCGATGACAGGCTCAACTCGATTACCCCATAGGGGAAACAGCGAAGCCTCGCCCCTGTGGATATTTCCTTTGCCCGATGGCTATTCGAGCGGCCTGGAAGGACAAATCCTGCTGCGGGGTGGGGCAAAAATTAGGCTAGAACAATGTCCCAATCGCTTTACGGTTGGCTTAATTCGACCGATTGACAATCTGGCGCAGTGGGTGAGAAACCAGGGCTGTGAACTCGATCGTGAACTGCCTGCGATCAAACAAATTTCCCTGCAAGTGGAGTCGGCTCGGCTCGAATCGGTCATGGCAAAACTGCGACGATCGTCCTTTCAGGGAACTGCAGAGCAATCGACTGAGGTTGCTTTTGTGAGTCACGTCTATTGCTTGCTCCAGCCCGAATCCGCGCTGTTTGAATCAAGAGATCCCGAATTAAAAGAGCCAAACCACTTCCAGGCACAACCCATCTTCTATTTGACCAATGAGTATTTAACCAATGAAATCTATTTAACCAATGAGATCGCTCTACAATTTCAGCCCCAGGTCACGATCGAGCAAATCGCAGCCATCACCCGTGCCGTAGGGCTGGAGATCGTAAAGCTGATTCCTGGAATTCCGAAGGCGTTTGTTTATCGGCTGACTCGTGGGGCGATCGTCAATCCGCTCAAGCTGGCAAACCGCCTGATCCACCACCCTGACGTGCTGTTGGCAGAACCGAACGTCGCCGTTGCCTCATTTCTGGGTGATGTGTCCCTTGGTGATGCGTCTCCTGATGATATGTCTGATGATTCATTCCTGCCCGCGTATCCGTTAGAAACCTCTGCCAATGCTCCTGTCAATGCCCCTGTCATCGCGCTGAACAATCGTTCAAACCTGACGTCACCAGGGACAAATGCGATAGCAGGAACTCGATCGATCGGGGTTGCGATAGTCGATCGGGTAGGGCAAAGCCATTCTTTCACAGGGGGAATCAATCTCAGTCATCCTGCATTTGCCGGAATGGGCAAAATCGTTGCGCCACTGAATTTATCCGCATCTCCCTCTTCGGAATTTTCTGTGGCATTCGAGCAAGCAGAAATGAGCAAAACCACAGAATTGTCCTGGGGAACGATTTGTGCTCAGGCTGCGATCGGAGAAGAAGTACCCTCTCTGGAACCGATGCTTTCCACGGGAAAGACTGGCATTGCGCCGGGCTGTAGCCTGATGCCGATCGCGATCGATCCCTTTATAGACGACAGCACGATCGAGCAAATTTTTGATTGGGGAATACGGCAGGGCGTAGCAGTGATTTGTGGGGCAATCCTGAATCGCGATCTACTCCTTCCTTCCCTCCGGCAGCGAGTGGCAGTATATCGGGCTGCAACCCAGGGGCGGAACGGTAAGGGCTGCGTAGTGCTCGTGCAGGCAGGTTCGACATGGGACGCTTTCCCCGATGTTTTACCCGTGGTGATGCAAGGCAGTTTCCCTAAAGGAGTTGACCCCGCTGAGGACGATCGACTTCAAGCGGTTGCAATGGGAATCGAGGCAGGGATCGCGGCACGAGTGCTGTCTGTAAACCCGGATCTTGCCGCCGAGGAAGTGCTGCAAATTGTGCAGACAATTCGTGTCCACCGTGAGAACTCTTTTGATACCAAAAGCAGCGATCTCCTTGGTAGAAATGTCCTTGCTAGAAATGTTGCTGCTGAAGTGAATTTAGCGGTTGATTTGGCGCGGCGTTATGTCTCTCGATCGGTATCCACACGCCAGATCGATACATCAGATCTACAGTCGCTTGTCTTTGAAAATCGATCGCCCCAAACAATTCCAGACGGAGACGATCGAGGAATGATTTGCTCGATTACCGTTCAGCAGGTCGGGATGATTCGCGATGTCGAAGTCAGTCTGACGATCGACCATCTGGCTATGGGGGACGTGAAAATCTGGTTGATTCCGCCTGTGGGTGATGCAATTCTCCTGCAAGACCGCACGCTTGGATTATTACCTCAACTCAACCTTCGCAAGGGACTGGAGACCACCCCTCATCTCAGAAGTTTGCTGGGGCGATCGGCTCAGGGAATCTGGCAGCTCCAGATCTGTGACTCTGTCCCTGGTCACCAGGGCACTTTAAGAGAATGGCAGCTTCGACTAGGAATTCAGCAGCCGCACCAGATGTCCTAGCTCCGGCAGGATCAGCTTTTCCATCGCCAGTTTCACCGCATTTGTCGAGCCAGGGAGCGAAAAAATGAGCTGAGAGCCACAAACGCCTGCTACCGCCCGCGATGCCATTGCTCGTGAGCCAATCTCTTGATAGCTGAGAAAGCGAAACAGTTCACCAAAGCCGGGCAAAATTTTGTCAAGCTGCTGTTCGATCGCGTCGTAGGTCGTGTCTCTGGGTGCGATCCCTGTGCCGCCGCTAAAAATAATTGCCTGAATTTCCGATCGCTGGCTCAATCGCTGCAAATGGGTCTGAATCTGATCAGGCTCGTCGGGGATCAGAATGTAATCGGCGATCGAGTGTCCTGCCTGCTGCAAGAGTTCCTGAATGAGCTGCCCGCTGCGATCGGTTTCAGGCGTGCGCGTATCGCTAACCGTGATAACTGCACAGGTGACGGCAATGGGCTGTTTATCAGGATGGGGCAAATGAGTCATTGCAGCAGAAAAGGTTCAAGGGTTCTTGTATCAAACGGTTCTCGTATTAAACGGTTTTCAGATCAATTTTTCAGACCGATAAAGACGAGGGGCAGATTCTCGAATTGCTCATGCCCACTCGCCCAAGAGTTTTTGAATTTAGAATGTCTGAATCTAGCGTTTTTGAATCTAAAGTTTTTATGTCTGGCTATGACTTGTCTAGCCCCAAGCCGTGCTCCTCGGCATAGCGATCCATAAAGCGAATAAATCGCTCCCACTCTTCAGCACTTCTGATAATGTAGGTGGCTTCAATCGCGTCCGGCTGACCGTTGACAAACTTTGCATTCACTTCGCGAGTCGCCAGCTCACCTTCTTCGTCAATCAGATACATTCCGGTGATATCAGCGGTGCTGTCCTGCGCTAATGCTCTGGGGTTTTGAAAATAGAAGGTTGCCTTGCCGTTACTGCCATCGCGGGATCGGGTCACTCGCACATCAGGAATTACGTCTTCGGTGATTCCTCTTGAGAATTGAATTTCAGCCATGCCAGTTGTTTTTACTTCAATCGATCGTCAATAATTTATCTTCCCATTATTTGGCTCACGGGTAGAGGTTAACTGCGATTCCCAATTCTGCCGCGACGCTCAAATTAAGACGCTCAAATTAAGACGTTCAAACTAAAAGGAATTCGAGTAGCCCTTGGTGGATCGCGATCGCTACATAGGTGCAAAAGCTGCGATTGATTCCGTCTGGGTGATTCAACATTGCTTCCAGCAAGCCTAACTCGACTTTTAGCATCGGTACGGCAAGCGGATAAGGTAGCTCTGGCAGGGGAACGACTTCGCGATCGGGCAAATCTAGCGAGCCCAAAAGCTTGTGGTGCAGCAGCGAAGCATATGGCTGGCTTTCTGACGGCGCGTACTGCGTCTGAACCCCCATTGCGCCCCTCTCAGGAGACACTGCAACCAGACAAATCTGAAGCAGCAGATCGGGCTTTGTTTGCTGTAGCCTTGTCAACCGTTCTGCAAAATCGATCGAGTGATCCCGGCTCTGAATGAGGTCGGCTGCAACTCCCACCTGTTCGAGGTGTTCTGCCACCTGTACGCCCACCCATAACCCTGCCTGCACAAGGGGCGATTCTTCCTGCGCGGAGTACAGGTCGGAACTCATCTCAAGGGGGATCTGAATGGGGATCTCAATGTGGATTGCCACTCGTAGCCCTTCACCTGAAGCCGTTAGACGGGGAACCTGAAGCAAAGAACTTGTTGGAACAGCCAGGTTCTGCATCCAATCTTGGGCTCTGGTAGGCTCTACGATCGCAGGACTCTCTCTGGCTTCTGCCTCATCTTGTAAAATCAGGGCTTGATAAATCCAGGTAGCTAGCTCTGCTCTAGTAATTGGCAACAGCGGAGCTAACCGATCGCGCTGCGGCAAAATCAGCAGCTGATGTGCCACTGCCGTCGCTACTGCCGACACTGCAATGCTGGGAATCTCAGCTCGATCGCGAAAGATCCGCAGCAGTTCAGCCCGACCGCCACTTAGCCCCCGCCCCCGAACCAATCCCACGATCGCCTGCCATCGGGGAAGTGGCTGTTCTGGAGAAAAGTGCAAATCTGCCTCACGTTCGACAAATCCCAGTCGCTCTGCCTGGGCGATCACCCCGTCGGGAAACGGCGAAGCAATCGGCGCGGCTGCCTCCTGCTCGGTAGGCACATCTCGAACGCCGCGATTTGGAGAGCGATCGGACTGCTGAAATGCCCGTACCACTACAGCCGCAAACTGGGCACGCGAAACCGGTCGATCGGGCTGAAACGTGCGATCGGCAAAACAGCCCATAATTCGCCTGTCGAGAATGGTCAGCACAAAGGGTAGCGACCAGTGATTCACCAGATCGGGCGGAGTCTCTGGCAAATTGATCGCAGTCGGATCGGAAGTGAGTCTGGATTGCGGCTGAACGATCGCTGTAAAACTTTCTGCGTCCCAGCCTCCCGTTTGCACGGGTTGAAGGGCACGAAATTCAATCGCCCCTCGCACAGACAAAGGATGCAATAGGTTTCCCGCTGCAATGACAAGCTGCGCTCCCACGTTGCGAATTGCGAAATCTCCGTTGTCCTGAAAGTAATTTCCTCCGGGCGACTGTCGATCGCCTAAATCAGGCATCGCCTGACTAAAAATGACCAATCCTTCTCCGGTGTTGGCAGCAATCCGGTTTTCCCGCAGTACGGGACGACTCGCTCCCGATAGCACCATGCCAACCTGGTTATCGGTGATTTCGGTTTGATAAACGATCGGAGATGCAAAGTCGCTCAGCGTTACACCAAAACGATTTTGGCAAAACAAACTGCGCTGAATTTCTCCTTTGGCATAGCGCGTGAAGGCAATCCCACTTGCCCGATTTTGCAGAAGCCAGCAGTTGAGAATCGTGGGCGTGGCTTCTCCAGTGACAAAAATTCCCTCTCTGCCGCAGCCGCTCAACCGACAGTGGGCGATCGTTGCCGTAGCCGCTTCGATCCAAATTCCAGTTCCTTTCTCATGGGGATTGGTGATGGTCACTCCCCGCACCTGTGCCTGCTCCGCGATTACCAGAGCCACATTTTGCCTGCCAAAGATTGAGCTTTCCCAGTCGCCACCCCCAACGATCGTCGTCCTCTCGCCCCGCGTTGGCACATCCCCCACCACCACCACCCCAACCGGAATCTGCAGCGGAAACTGTTCACCCTGTACGGTGTCATAGCGACCGGGCTGAAGGTAGATGATTGTGCCCGAAGTCGCCTGGCTGAGCGCGTGAGATAAGGTCTTGAACGGCTGAGACTGTGTGCCGATCGCCGCTGAGGGCGAATTGCTGTCTCTCGACGCATCTGATCCGGCAATGGGGTCAACAAATAACTCTGAGACAAATAGCTCTAATAAGTGTTCAGAAGGCTGCGGATCTTCCATGAATCAAATCAGGCAGGTGAATAAAGCAAAACCCAAAAAGCAAAACTTAAAAAGTAAAACTTAAAAAGTAAAACTCAGAGAAGCTTAACGCCTTATTGAAATTAAAGGTCTCTCTCGCGGTTGATTTCCGATCGATACTGTTTGAGACCGCAAATCTATCGGTATGATTGGTCATAGCTGTCTGGCCATCAAGTTGTCCGAGCATTAATTATCTGGGCATCAGGTTGTCTGGACATTCATAGTCTGGATATCAGGTTGTCTGGGTATTAATTACCTGGGCATTAATTATCTAGACATCAAGTTTAGGCATGACATTTGTGCGATCGAGCCAGTAGACATGGTAATAACAGTTCTGGTCTTCAATGTTTTGATTGCTTCGCTAGGGTTTTATGTTGCCTGGCGGCTCTGGCAACTCCGCCGAACCCTTGCCAAGGCAGCCGATGCTCTCATTGCTGCCGAACACAGTACACATAAGGTTCTGCACGGTGCGCCCAGGAATATCTCCAAGGGACAGAGCGGTGTAGCGCAGGCGCGTCAGCAGTATCGCAAAGCCGCAATTCAGCTTGAGAAAGCGCAGAAACTGCTTGCCCTGCTTGGCTTAGGACAAATCGTTTGGAACCAGTATCGATCGATCATTCCTGCCCAACGCAATCAGCGACTGACTCTTTTTGCCCGTATGATTCGGTCTAGCGTTCGAGGGGCATCATGACAACAGCGCGAACCGTCTGGAAATTGTCTAATCTTGAGATAGAGCGATTCTGAACCGGAGATTCGATTCAGTCGATCGATGCAGTAGAAAGGTGAAATGACCATGACAGAAAACCGTGGCGGAGGATCTGGGGTATTTGTAGGGGGATTGCTGGTTGGAGCAGTCGTTGGGGTCGTGAGTGGGCTACTGGTGGCTCCACGATCGGGTCGAGAAACCCGGCAGTTTTTGAAAAAATCGGCAGATGCCCTGCCGGAACTGGCAGAAGATCTCTCAACTAGCGTCCAAATTCAAGCCGATCGCCTATCAGAAACGGCATTACGCAAATGGGATAAAACGCTGACTCGTTTACAGGAGGCGATTTCCGCCGGACTTGAAGCCAGCCAGCGCGAACGGCAACTTTTGGAGCAGCAGGAAACGCGAGCGGTCGTCGAAGCCCGTCCTTCTGTTCGTGATTCGGCATAAAGGTACAGGCTGAGTGAAGTGAATTCTTGATAGTAAAGCCTTATAGAAGTATTGGTGAGATAGGGAAACAGTGTGGTAGACCCTTTGTTTTGGCTAGGACTCTCGATTTTGCTAGTTGCGGTTAGCATTACCGCCGTGCTGATGGCTGCGCTGCCTGCTTTTCAGGAGCTATCGCGGGCAGCTCGTAGTGCTGAGAAGCTATTCGACACCCTCAACCGAGAACTGCCGCCCACCCTGGAAGCAATCCGCCTTACAAGCCTGGAAATTACCGAACTCACTGACGATATGACTGAGGGAGTGCAAAACGTGGGTCGGATGACTCAGCAAGTGGATCAGGGTGTGGGCGGGGTAAAGCAGCAGGCAAAGCAGGCGCAGATCACGACACGCAGCGTCGTCGCTGGCTTCAAAGCAGCCCTAGGAGCCTTCACCCGTCCTTCGGGTCGGCGGGCAGCTCCAGTACCAACCCGTCCCCGTTTGCCTGCCTCACAAGCTGAGGAATTTGAAGAAATAGAAGAGATTGAGAGAGTGGAGGGAATTGAGGGAGTCGAGGAAGTCGAGGTTTTTGAGCAGTTTGAAGTTGAAGTTGCCCCGATCGCGGATCATCAACAGTCCGCTCGTGCAGCCAGCCGTCGGGTTGAGGAACCATCACCAATCAATGCCGGTGAAATCGGTGCAAATCAAGCCGCGATCGCTTCAATGGAAGCAGATACCCCCAATCTACCGCCGCAAAATGGCAATTTCTACGCCCCCCAGCTGCGCTCGCCTGGTTCTTCCTCGCTTAACCTGCCGCCTTCTACCTCGCCCCAAATGCCTCCTCATCAAATCGAGGCGTATCGGGAACGTCAGGGCTAGTGCTTGAGCAGGTGGGTTGATTGTTAAGTTTGAGCGTTAATCATTCATTATCAGGATTCATCATCCAAGAGGCCCATCACCGATCGATAGTGTGCCTCAACCTGCTGCACCATTGCAGACTGGCGATTTGTCTGCCACTGACTGCGATCGAAAATCTCCTGCCGCAGCAGATCAACGTCGATTGTCTGAACTTTTCCTTTTGCCACCACAGTCTGACCGTTGACCCACACCTGAGCCACTGCACTTGCAGGTCTGCCCATCACCAGTAAACCGATCGGATCAGTGCGCGGCAGCAGTGATAAGTTGGTCAGGTCATACAGCACCAGATCTGCTTTTTTGCCCACGGTTAGCGAACCCGTCTGCTCAGCCAGATTTAACCCCGTCGCTCCGCCCAACGATGCCATCTCGATCGCCTCACGCGGACTGATCCAGTGGCGATAATCGGTATCTGTCACATTGTGCAGCAGCGTGCCTATCTTAATCGCCTCCAGCAAATCCTGCCCGTCGTTGCTAGCCGAGCCATCACAGCCAAAAGTGACATTCACGCCCGCCTGTCGATATTTTAAAATGGGGGCAACGCCGCTGCCCAGGCGCAAATTGCTCAGGGGATTGTGTACAACGGTCGATCGCGTTTCTGACAGGATTTCAATGTCGGCATCATCGAGCCAGACACAGTGTGCCAGCGAAGTGTGAGGCGTGAGAAATCCCAGATGCTTTAAGTGCTGAACTGCGCTATATCCATATTTCTCCTGGGCAAGCAATTGCTGTGCTCTGGTTTCGAGCAGGTGAGTATGGCAGCAAAGCTGATACCGATCGCTCAACGTCACACAGCCCTCAAACAGCGCGTCTGAGCAGAGCTGCATTCCCGTTGGAGCCAGCATGAGATGAATTCCGGCTTCTGGTCGGTGAAAGCGATCGATCGCCCGCTCCATTAGCGATAGCGTCTCTTGGGTTGTTCGAGCATAGGGCTGATGCTCAAGCAATTTCCCCCCCGAAGGAATGCTCTCGGTCAGCGAAGCATCCTGAATCAGCGGACCAATGAACGCCCGAATGCCAATTTCTTCATAGGCACGGGCGGCAGCAGCGATCGTCTCTTCCTCCTGTCCGGGGATCAGCACCAGATGATCAACTACGCAGGTTCCGCCCGACAGCAGTGTCTCGGCTGCCGTTGCCAGCGCACTGAGATAAATTTGCTCTGGACTGAACAGCGTAAAGTCGTAGAGTTCTGCCAGCCACAGTTCGAGCGGATAAGGCGGAATCATGCCGCGCTGCCAAAATTCTGAAGAGTGAGTATGAGCATTGAAAAATCCCGGCAGGAGCAGCTTGTTTTGTCCATCAATTACTGTTCCGACAGGCTCTAGATGGGGCGCAATAGCAGCAATGCGATCGGCTTCAATGCGGACATCAACGGTTGCATAGCCTGATGCGAGCGGGATCAATGCGTTTTGAATCGTGAAACTCACAGCGAGTCCTCAAAAACTGCGAAAAGAAGTTACGAGAAGAAATTGCGAAAAGAAACTTAGCAATGGGATTGCGAAAAAGTGAGAAGCGTTGGTTTAATTTAACTTCCGCTAGTGGGTCACTGCCTAACTGGGCACAGCAGCCTTAGAACTGGTTTGAGAAGGATTAAAAGTGCTGCCGCTCCCTGAACAGGTCAACTTTTGGGAATTTTGAAGCTGAGTGATGGTGCTGTGCCATGGTTCGGTTTCCCCCGACTTGGGGGGCGAGGAGAGCTAGGGTTCTCCTATATCAGGACGAGTATCAGGACGAGGAGGTGGGTTAGAAGTTTGGCTCTTTCAACATCTTGAATCGTCAAACTCATCATAAGCGATCGATTTTTATTTCTAAGTTGGGCGCTGCAATCAATTCAAGCAAAATCGCGGCTTTATTTCCTGCTTTATTTCCTGGCTAAAGTACGATAATTGCAAGGCAAAGGGTTTGGAGGCGAAGGGAGCATCCTGGATCTTCCCAGAACATCCTCTCTGGTAAACCCTCTCCTGTAACTTGAGCAGATTACTAAAGCAGACGACTATGTTTGAACGAATTAATCTACCCGACAATGTACTGCCGCCTGTTTCGCCCTACTGTCATGCGGTACGTGCAGGGGATTTTTTGTTTGTCACCGGGCAGCTTGCCCAAAACCCAGAAACAGGTCAGGTTGATCGCGGCTCCATCGAAGACCAGACCCACCGTGTGATGCAAAACTTAAAACTGGTGCTGGATCAGGCAGGCAGCAGCTTCGATCGGGTGGTAATGGCGCGGGTGTTTCTCACGGATTTTCGTCATCTGCCTACCGTGAATGAAATCTATGCATCTTACTTTCCCAGCGGCAATTTTCCCGGCAGAACGGCGATCGGTGTAACTGCCCTTGCCGGATTTGGCGATGTAGAAATTGACCTGATTGCCTATTGTGGAGCTTAGCAAATTGGGCAAGTTGACAGCTTGTGAAATTCAGCAGAAGTTCCTGCTAGTCGTTCTGATAGAAATGAACCCCGCCCCGATTTTGCGTCTTCGCGATCGCACAGGCTTTATCTGCTGCTCTGATTGCGCTTGCGGCATCTGACTTTGCAGCAAGGCTGACTAAACCGATGCTGACTCCCACCGAAAACTTCTGCCCTTCCCATTCAAACCAGAACTTTTCGATGGCTTCGCAGAGCGAGTGCGCGACATACATTGCCTGTTCGGTAGGGCACCGATACAGTAGAACTGCAAACTCATCTCCTCCCAAACGGGCGATCGTATCGGCTCTTCGCACTTTGTTTTGCAGCAGGCGGCTCACCTGACGCAGCAGCTCATCTCCCGCTGTATAGCCGCAGGCTTGATTGATTTCGCGAAAGCGATCGAGATCGAGAAAACACAGGCTATGTTCCTGGTCATTTGCCTGAGTCAGGGCGATCGCCTGCTGAAGACAATGCTCAAATTCTTGTCGGTTCACCAGCCCGGTCAGCGCGTCATAGCGGTCTTGCCAGGTCGATACGACATCATCAGCAGAAACTGCAGCAGCTTCGCGCAAAACTACCACGCTGCTAGTGACTTGTCCCGTTGGAGCGTGAATTTCAACCTGCGTACTGTTCACTCGTCTTTCAGAGTGATCCCGGGTTTGCAGCAGGGCAGCGCAGTCAACATTGCTGAGAGAACGCTGTTCGTAGGAATCCGCTATCAGGTTGGGCAAAGGCTGCCCGGTGTTGCAGTCCCGAAGCGGAAGAATTTCTGAAAGCGATCGTCCCTGGGCTTCCTGGGTGTGCCATCCAGTGATTTGCTCCGCAACGGGGTTGAGCAGTTCTACCCGTCCTTGAGCATTGGCAGTAATCACGCCGTCGCGAATGGTGTGCAGCATCACCTGGGTTTGCTCGATCGCCTGAGATAGACTGTCCCTCAATCGATCGCGTTCTTTGCGGTAAGCTTTCAGGCGCATCCAGAGTAGCGCGATCGTGCCAGCAAGAATGGCGATGAGGAAGGCAATCATGAGCGTCATTGCGGTTGAGGCTTCACCGATCACAGCAAAATACAACGGAAACACGAGAATAGAAGTCAGGGAAAACACAAGCTGCACCGGGTAGAGAAACTGTGAGGAGATCTGTTGCCTGCTCGGTTGGGGAGACAGTTTGAACGAAAACGTTGTGCGGCGAGGTTTGAGCAGGAACATTGGGAGCGAGGTCTTGAGCGGACATTTAAGGAAAATCATGCCGCAAGCTAAGTCAGGAAACTGCTGATTTAGGGCAATGTTACCCAAGACGTACCAAAAAACTGCCTGGAGCAGACATATCAAAAAACGATACAAAAAAGGAGCATGGATTTCCACACTCCTGATTACACTAAAGTTTTATCGAGCCAGTTTCTCAGGAAAACCGATCGCTCAAGTCATTTACTCAAGCCATTTATTTATTAGGCTGAGGGGTCATCCGCAGATAAGGCTTTACTTCAGTCACGCCTTTCGGGAATTTTTGTTTTGCTTCTTCGGTGGGAATCGAAGGCACGACTACGCAATCGCCGCCGTCTTTCCAGTCTGCCGGAGTCGCAACGCTGTAATTATCGGTTAATTGCAGCGAGTCGATCACGCGCAGGATTTCATCGAAGTTCCGTCCGGTGCTGGCAGGATAGGTCAGGGTGAGCCGCAGCTTTTTCTGGGGGTCGATGATGAACACCGATCGCACCGTCAGCGTGTTGTTGGCGTTGGGGTGGATCATGCCATACAGGTCAGACACCTTACGATCGGAGTCAGCCAAGATGGGGTAGTTCATGCGGGCGTTTTGGGTTTCTTCGATGTCGCCTACCCAGCTACGATGCGAGTCAGCATCATCTACGCTGAGGGCAATTACTTTAACGTTGCGCTTGTCAAACTCAGGCTTCAGCCGTGCGACCGTACCCAGCTCTGTTGTGCAAACGGGCGTGAAATCTTTGGGGTGAGAAAAGAGGACAACCCAGCCATCCCCTGCCCATTCATGGAAATTGATAACTCCTTCAGTGGAGTCTTGCGTAAAGTCGGGAACGATATCACCAAGTTGGAGTGCCATATTGCGCTACCTGTCTGTCAATTCAACAACAATCCATAGATACTTATCCATCATCCCACAGAACTCCGGTATTCCGATGGGACTTTGGATCTTTATTCTATTCTGTCGCATTCTATTCTGTCGCAAAATGCAGCTTTCTATTATGGATTAATCTTTGCCGATCACGTGGGAGGGATTTAGGAAATCTCCTGAAAATACTCTCGCTTGAGATGACGCTTGAGCAGCCGTAACTGCAACCCGATCGCCCTCTTTCAAACTGCCAATTCTGAGAAGAACCTCGCGCTCCTTCAGATTTCAACCCGATTACAACTCGTTTTAACTCGATACTAATGTTGTCAAGGCTTGAAAAGCAAAGCAGGAAAAAGAGCGAAGCGGATAGAACTGTAGATGCCTTGAGAACAGATTAATGGCTCACCCTGGATTTTACCTGATTCCTTGCCTCAACTGCTCTTCTTGCGTTCTCACTTAGGTTAGAGCGGCGAGTTCCGCCTTTAGCGGCAGGAAGAATATTAATAAAAGTTACAAAATGAGAATGAGATCGATGAAAAGTTGGTGCGTTAATTTTTAGATTGATTTTGATTCATCAATTTGAATCGAATAATCTAGATTAAACAATAGATTCACTCCAATCTCTTTGTTCGATTTGTTGGTCATCCACTCGTTACTCACCGTCTTTTTTTACGTTATGCTTCACTACTATTTTCTGACCCTGTCTCAGATGCATCAGTTAATTCAACCTATCCTTGTGCCGATCTGTTTTGTGCTTGCCTGGGGGCTGGTTGCGCTTCTGGGCTGGAGCCTCTGGGCAGCCGCAAGAGACAGCGTTAAAACGGCTCAGAGAATGCACCAAATTCCTTGCGCCAACTGTCAATTTTTTACTAACACTCACGTTCTAAAGTGTCCTGTTCATCCCAGTTCGGCAGGCACTGAAGAAGCGGTAAACTGCCTAGATTTTGAACCCTGTTCCTACGCTTCTGTGGGTAATGCCGATCGCGCTTACCGCTAATCAGAATTAAGATTGGCTCAGTGCTAATCGCAAATGGCGGTGAGATGCTAATCCAAAAACTTCAAAATTGCTCAGAATTCATTGCCGGAGATGGAACCAATCTCCGAGAGTTGCTTCATCCCGATAAGCAGTCGATCGACCTGCGCTACAGTTTGGCTCATGCGATCGTCTCCCCCGGACAGGTTTCAATTCCTCACTCGCTCAAAACGTCCGAGGTTTATTACATCTTGAGCGGGAATGGTGAAATGCACATTGATGACGAGGTGCAAGCTGTCGAGCCGGGGGATGCGATCTACATTCCTCCCGACGCAAAGCAGTACATCGCAAATCTTGGAACAGAAGACTTGATTTTTATCTGTATTGTTGACCCTGCTTGGCGGCAGCAGGATGAAACAATTTATCGGGAGCAGCTCGATCACTAGCAGGTTTGCGAGCAGACTTGCGAAAGTCTCCGAAAGTTTCCAAATTGCAGGCGATCGCCAGCAGATCTGAGGTAAACGGATTGAGCGTCTGCTTATTTTCTAGGGGAAGTCTAAGATTTCCTTTAGCTTCAAAAGCCTTGCGCTACATAGGCTGTGGGGCAACACGCTTAGCAATTGTATTCTCCTATACAGAATTACTTCAACAAGATTGGTGCAATTTGAAACATAGATTTTGCAGTTTCCGTGAAATCGCTGTGAATTGATTGCTGTGGGGTAACTCTAAAGTTCCCTGCCGTCTTCGTCTTGCGAATAACTGGTTTAGCTGCATCGGTAGAAATCAATGCCTCAGTCTGTGCCTCTACCCTTTCGAGGTTCAATTCGGGGCTAGGTTGCTCCCTTATCTGAATGAGTTGTGCCCTGTGAATCGCTCACAGAGTGCCGGATTTGATGCATTCACTTGCTGAAGGAACGTCCAGTAAAATGTCTAAATTAGCGCACAGGCGAATGAGAACTCGCAACAAGCGATCGATCGCTGATACTTTGGCTAGATCTTGGGCTAGATCTGAAGTCGCTTACTACGCCCAAAAATACTTCAAAAAGATTCGTCGGCTCCCGGTTTCCCTGCAAGCCTGCCTTCCCCTGGCTGGAATTCTGGTGTTGATGTCTTCTTTCTCTGCTTCGGCACAAACTCCCTCTGCTGCTCAGCTCACCGAACTCGAATCCTCGCTGCGAGTCGGCTTGGATACGATGTGGGTGATGATTGCGGGGATGCTGGTGTTCTTTATGAACGCTGGTTTCTGTATGCTGGAAACGGGCTTCTGCCGCCAAAAGAATGCTGTTAACGTGCTGGCAAAGAACCTGATTGTGTTCGCTCTCTCGACGATCGCCTTCTGGTTCATTGGCTTCGGTCTCATGTTCGGCGATGGCAACCCCTTCTTTGGCACAAGTGGGCTGTTCTTCCTCTCTGGTGCAGATAACAGCCCTGCAACCGCAGATGCTTACCAGGGCGTTTACACTTCGCTCAACTGGACGGGCGTGCCTTTAGCAGCTAAGTTCTTCTTCCAGCTTGTGTTTGCAGGGACGGCGGCAACGATCGTTTCCGGTGCAGTCGCAGAGCGCATCAAGTTTGTTGACTTCTTGATCTTCAGCTTGCTGCTAGTGGGAATTGCTTACCCGATCACAGGTCACTGGATCTGGGGCGGCGGCTGGCTTGCTGGTCTTGGCTTCTTCGACTTTGCGGGTTCAACGGTCGTTCACGCAGTTGGCGGCTGGGCAGCTCTCATGGGTGCAGCGTTCCTCGGTGCGCGGCTGGGCAAGTACAACGCTGACGGTTCGCCCAATGCGATTCCCGGTCACAACATGAGCATCGCCACCTTGGGAACTTTAATTCTCTGGTTGGGCTGGTTTGGCTTCAACCCGGGTTCAACCATGGCAGTGGGTGATGGTTCTCTGATTGCTCACATTGCTCTAACTACAAATACGGGCGGTGCGTTTGGTGGCGTGGCTGCAACGATCGTGGCTTGGCTGGTGCTGGGCAAACCCGACCTCTCCATGATCATCAACGGCATTTTGGCAGGTCTGGTAGCGGTTACAGCTTCCTGTGCTTTCATTACAATTCCTGCGGCTGCACTTATTGGCGCGATCGGCGGCATTCTGGTCGTGTTTGCAGTAATGTTCTTCGATCGCATCAAAATCGATGACCCCGTTGGTGCCATTGCAGTTCACCTGACCAATGGTATCTGGGGAACCCTGGCAGTCGGTTTGTTTGCAGTGGGTCCGAGCGATGCTCCCGGTGCGCTGTATGCTGCAGGTCCGGCTGCAGGCCTGTTTGCAGGGGGCGGTCTGGGACAGCTCTGGATTCAGTTCCTTGGCACGATCTCGGTTGGCGGTATGACGGTGCTGCTGTCTTCTATCTTCTGGATCGCGCTGAAGGCAATTCTGGGCATTCGAGTTTCTGAAGAAGAAGAACTCATGGGTCTGGACATTGGCGAGCACGGAATGGAGGCATATAGCGGCTTCGTCAAGGATGCAAGCGGCATGGCAGGCAGTCTGGGCACTGCGGGCACTTCCACCGGAGTCTCTAGAATGGATACGGTTTAGTGCGGTTTTGAGAATGCTGAATTCATTATTCTGAATCAGTTCCTAGGTTCATTTCTAAACCATTCCTGAACTTATAAACCAAGTTGGGGGCACAGTGTTGCCCTCTTTTTTTGCTTTTTTTGCCTCTTTTGGTTCTAATCTGCCCAAAATTAACGCGATCGACTTCCCGCCCTTGCACCCCGATAATCTGGTTGTCTTTCACGCTAATATCGAGCCTACAGCCGTAGGAACACAGTGCACAGGCAGGTTGCACCCAGCGATCCGGCTACCGCCAGCCTTCGTTCATCGGTTCGCCCATTCCACTGGCGAGAATGCGGCTTGCGATCGCCCCCGATATCCGCAACACTGTTACGGGTTTGTTTGACCTCGGTCGAGGATTGGGCTGCTTTTACTGGCTGGGACTGGCAAAGCTAGAGTTTATGCTCTACAACGGCTTATTGCTTCTATCAGGGAAAAGATGAGCTTGAATTGAACAGTCCTTGTCTCAAGCTCACTGTCTCAAGAGCGATCGTCAACGCTTCTCAAACATCTCAAAAATTCACAGCATTGAAACACGCTCGCCCGATCGCTGTCACATGAGGCGACTACCTTAGTTCTTAGACAAGGTTCACGATACACACACTCCTCACACCACAGAACTTCCCGGCCACAGTGCCGGGATTTTTAGTATCTTGATGCGAGTGTCTAACGCGAGGCTGTAGCAAACCCGAAGATGTGCCCTTGAAAATTGCTTAGCATTCCTGAAGGGATCTGAACCTTCTTAAAGAAGGATAAAATTTGCTGTTGTTCTTAACCAAATATTTTTTACAGCGTTTTTCACCCCCGTGCCTTACGGGAGTGTGGGGGCGATTTCTCCGTCTGTGGTCATTTCGATGCGTAAATCAGGGTTGGCGATGGCAAGCTGTTCGTATTGCTGGTGAGCCAGGCGCAGCGTCGGCGGCAGATAAAGGATCAGTGCGTCCATAGGCATCGGCAGGGGGATTCTCTACACTATCCTAGAAGAACTGTTTGATGGTTGGATCGATCGCAACGATGCTGAATATTCCTCAACTGCTGGCGCAAGAACTGTCTCTCAAACCCTTTCAAGTCGAGAGTGCCCTGGAACTGTTTGCAGAGGGGGCAACGATTCCGTTTATTGCTCGCTATCGCAAAGAGCGTACGGGTGAACTGAACGAAACGCAGTTGCGGGATCTGCTCGATCGCCACACTTACCTGACCGAACTCGAAGACCGCAAAGTTGTCATTCTCAAATCGATCGCCGAACAAGGCAAGCTCAGCGACGAATTGCAGCAGGCGATTCAAAACTGTCTGCTCAAAACGGAACTGGAAGATTTGTATTTGCCTTATCGTCCAAAGCGGCGTACCAGAGCCACGATCGCCCGTGAGAAGGGGTTGGAGCCTTTAGCTCAATGGATTAAATCCCTCAATCAGCCTGCTGCAAAGTCGGCAAGTCTGGAGCAGGAAGCCGCAAAGTATGTTTCGGAAGAAAAAGGCGTGAAGTCAGCGGCGGAAGCTCTGAAGGGCGCGTCGGATATTCTGGCGGAGGAAGTGGCGGATCAGGCGCATCTGCGATCGTATCTGCGCGATTTTTTGATGGAGACCGGGCTGTTTATTTCGCAGGTGAAAGCGGACTTTCCCGAAGGCACGACCAAGTTTGAGATGTATCGCCGCTATCAGTCAAAGGTAAAGACGATCGCGCCTCACAACCTGCTGGCACTGTATCGAGGTGAGACAGAAGGTGTGCTGGATGTGGAGCTTGCTTTTGATGCGGATGCAGTGCAGGGCTACTTGGAACGAGAAGAGATTCACACTCAGGCTGCCCCGATTCGTCAGTTTTATCGGGAAATGCTGAAAGATGCCTTCGATCGCCTGATGAAAACTTCCCTGATTGGCGAAGTGCGGGCTGAGAAAAAGCTGGAGGCAGATGTCGAATCAATCAAAACCTTTGAGGCAAATTTGCGCGAACTCTTGCTGTCTGCTCCGGCAGGAATGAAGCCCACTCTGGCGATCGATCCTGGATTCCGCACGGGCTGTAAGGTGTCGGTGCTCGATCAGACCGGGAAGTTTCTGGAGTACCAGACGGTTTTTCCGCATCAGGCAGAGGGGCAGCGCGTTCAGGCAGGCAAAACGCTGAAGACATTAATTGAGAAATATCAGATTGAACTGATTGCGATCGGCAACGGCACAGCAGGACGAGAAACCGATGAATTTGTCGCAGAGGTGCTGCAATTGCTGGAGCGCAAACCGATCAAGGTGATGGTCAATGAGTCGGGCGCGTCGATTTATTCTGCCAGCCCAACGGCGATCGAGGAATTTCCCGATCAGGATATTACGGTGCGCGGCGCGATCAGTATCGGGCGACGGCTGCAAGACCCACTGGCAGAACTAGTAAAAATTGACCCGAAATCGATCGGCGTTGGACAGTATCAGCATGACGTGGATCAAAAGCTGCTGAAAAAGAAATTAGATGAAACGGTAGAAAGCTGCGTGAACTATGTCGGGGTTGATTTAAACATGGCATCGAAACAGTTGCTGAGCTATGTATCCGGCATTTCTGCTGCTGTTGCAAACAATATTGTGACGTATCGCAATCAGAATGGGGCATTCCGCGATCGCAAAGAACTCCTCAAAGTCGCGAAACTTGGACCCAAGGCGTTTGAGCAGGCAGCAGGGTTTCTGCGAATTCGAGACGGCAAAAACCCCCTCGACAATACTGCCGTTCACCCGGAAAGCTACTCTGTGGTGGAACGCATTGCTGCCGATCTTCAGGTGACGCTCGGTGCGAAGCACGTTCCTGCGGGGGGTAATCAGATTACAGAAGTTGCTGCTCGCTTGAAGAAAACCGACCTGAAGAAATATGTGACGGAGACGATCGGAGAGCCAACCCTGCGCGATATTCTGGCAGAGCTGGAAAAGCCCGGACGTGACCCCCGCGCCGAGTTCAAATATGCCACCTTTAAAGAAGGCATCAAGGAAATCAGCGACCTGAAACCGGACATGGAGCTAGAAGGGATTGTCACCAACGTGGCGAACTTTGGCGCATTTGTCGATATTGGTGTGCATCAAGACGGACTGGTTCACGTTTCCCAGCTTGCCGATCGCTTTGTGAGTGACCCAAAGCAAATTGTCAAAGTCGGGCAGGTGGTGAAGGTGCGTGTGCTGGAGGTGAATGAGTCTCTGAAGCGGATTAGCCTTTCGATGAAATCAGGCGAAGCAGGCGAAACTTTCCGTGCAGAAGCGAACTCTCGAAATCAGCCTAAACCGCAAACGAAACCCCAGGATAAACCCTCAGTTAAATCTCAAGTTAAATCCCAAGTTAAATCCCAAGTTCAACCCCAAACGAAATCTCAAAATAAGTCGCAGTCCGGGCAGCAATCGGCATCCGAACCAAAAGCGGAAAAGCCGCCCAGCCTGGATGATCTGAAGGCGAGGTTCAATCGCAAAGTATAGGTAAACGATCGCCACCCTGTCAGTAAAAGGGTAAAGCAATGGGGATGTAAAGAATATTAGAGGGGCAGTCAATAATTTAGGCTGCTCTTTTATGATTGGGGTATGGGAGAACATTCCCTCAACGCTTCAATTGATTAATGCTCATTAACGTTCGTTAACGTTCCTCCGAGATTCATTTGCAGTTTATCTTCGCTTGCTTCAGTTTGCGCTCGACTGTTTGCAAATTTATTGCGCTACTGATTTACCATTGCTTCGCTCCAGGCAGTTGGGACAATCAAAATTCTGCAACAAGCTCCTGCAAAATGACGTGATCTGGTTGGTTTGCCGTCCACCCTATTCCTATTGAGGCCAAAACGATGAATATTTTCCAGTCATTCGGTAATGCAATCCAGTATTTGGCTGAAGGTGTGGCGCGCTTCTTTGATAAGAATGATTATCCTGAAATTGGAGTGCAGCCCTTTAGCGGCGACTACTATTCTGAAGTTAACTTTAAGCAAATTGAGAAATAGCTGATCTGCAACTAAGCGATACATCATTTGACTCAGGAACGGCCTCCAATCTGCCCTGAGTTAAATCAGGCAGATAACTGAGAATTGATTTCTGGATCGATCGCCTTAAAAAAGCGCATTAGATTCAGAAACCAAATTCTTGGTTGTCTGCTTTTATCTGCTTTACTGTGCGATCGCCTGCTCAGAAACAAGCGGAAAAAAGAATCAATTGAGTCAGATTAGGCGAATGCTCTACTGGAATAGAGCCATTGGGGTCGCTGTATTGCTTGCTGTATCACTCACTGTATCGCTCAGTATGATACGCATTTAGATCTGGCTTTCCACAGCCAAGTTAAGCAAATCAGACAAAGGTTTAACCGTCTTGTCTCTTAAGTGTTCCTCGAAGAATGTTGAAAGGAATAAATTAACCTTCCCGAAAACGGGGTCGAGCAGCGAAATAAATCTCCGGCATTGAAGCCCTGCTGAATCTCCTTCTGGCTTAGCCCCACCGATGCCGAGGTAATGTACAGGTCGGTCAACTGAAACCCCCCAAACGCAATGCTAGTGGGACATTGAACGGGCAGGCTGATGCGCTGAAGTTCCTGACCTTGTGGATCAAAGCAGACAATACACCTGCCGCCCCAGAGGGCAGACCACAAGTTTCCCTCAACATCGATCGCCAGCCCATCGGGTTCTACAGCTTCATCGGTGAGATCAATGAATACCCGTCGATTCCAAATCTTGCCCGCTTCTAAATCAAAGTCATAAGCATAGATTTTGTGCAGGGCAGAATCGGTTAGATAAAACGTTGATCCGTCAGGACTCCAGCCTAAGCCATTAGAAATTGTTAGTCCGGTTTCCATCACCTGCAGCGAACCATCGGGATCATAACGATAGAGTTCTGCCTGGGCAGGGGCTTCGCTCACTGAGCCGATCCAAAACCGTCCTTGAGCATCGCATTTGCCGTCATTAAAGCGCGTGTTGGGATGGGGAAATTGAATTTGATACAGCGTTGTGGTTTCGCCTGTTTCCGGGTCGAGCAGCGCAATTCGATCGCCCAATGCCATCAGGATCTGATTGTTGCTTGTGAGGACGATCGCACTCACCGGGGCATCCAGCTCAAAGAAGCGATCGTGACCTGTTGCCGGGTCGAACTGGTGAACTCGATAATTGTACACATCGACCCAGAAAAGCATCTGGCGATCGGCATCCCACAGCGGGCACTCACCCAGCCGGGCACGGGCAGACAGCACAATTTGAACGGTGTTTTGGATAGATTGGCTCATGCAGCAGTAAAATAACGTGACCTGTAGGGTTTAAAGGGAAATGCTTGTTTGCCGTTACTTCGATCGGCTATACTCATAGCAACTTCGGATTGGCTTTCCCAAAGTAAGCTAAGATGTAAAACGCGGGCGATTAGCACAGTGGTAGCGCACTTCCTTCACACGGAAGGGGTCACTGGTTCGAATCCAGTATCGCCCATTCAGTAAAAATTTCAAGCAAAAATTTCAGCGATTTGCTGATTGAAAAATTTAGGCTCACTCTAGGTAAGCGGATACTCGCCCGATCGTAAATTCGTTTTTGCGCTGTTAAACTCTGCCTTGAGAGAGATTCGTTTTTATCTTGGAGAACTGGAGTCGAGCCACGGAAGGTAACACCACCGTCAGCGATCGCAGCGAGGCGCAAAGCGATAGAATCTGCCGATAACGATGCCAGACTGAACGCGGGTTGCAGCCTGAGCTTGGCAGGAGATGCCTAAACCTGATTGCGTAGCTCTCGCACAATTTCCTGCGCTAAGTTCTTGCTCCACACCTGTTCAAATGGGCAGGAAACCCGATCGCCTTCTCGCTCAAACCATCCGATCGCTTCCTCAAGCTGGCTCACGGAGTAGGTATCGTTAATCAGCATCTTGGTCAGCAGGGTTTTGACGACGATCGCTTGAGCATCATTCAGCATCAGCATGGTGAATTCTCCTATAAGTTGTGATTGGGGGTGCTGGACATCACGGAAGTTGGGTCAGACGGGTGTTGCTGGCACTGGGCATCAATGCGATGCGCTTGAGGGCGATCGTCCTGCGACGGATGCTCCCGCACGTCGAACAGAATCCGATAGATGGCAGTAGGGCTGAGCTGCTGCAAAATTCGCAGATGGGCTTCGGCATCAGGACGGCGACGCAGACGAGCCACAATCAGAGTTTGGGCATTGGGTAGGCAACGAACGATGCACCAGGGATTGAGTTGGTTGTAATAAGACATGGGAAATGAGGACGATCGCAGCAAAGACGATCGCATAGGGTTTGCAGGCGAAACTGTGACCAATCGAAACCGATCGGGTTAGGACAAACGAAAATTACCCGTCGATCGACTGGTGCAAAGTGTCTGTGAGTGGTTGAAAGGATGAGAAACTATGAAGACGTAGGCGTTGCGACTACTTCACCTACGCTCTCGTTGACTCTTCAATCACTATAAACTGCTTATAGTTCTGAGTCAACTGCTTATATAAGCTGTTTATAAAGCCGTTGCAATGATCGAGGTACAAGAACCAGAAAAGGAGTCACCCCTCAAGAAGCGTCGAGATGAACTGGGCTTGACTCAACGAGATGTTGCAATAGCAATTAACGTATCTGTGCAGACGGTCAGCAATTGGGAAACGGGGCGATTCAAGGAGGTTCGCCTGACGCTACCTCAAGTTAAGGCACTTTGCCGAGTGTTGCAGTGGTCGATCGATGATTTGCCGGATGACTTTAGACCAGAAGACTAAAAGGACGATCGGCTCATCTCCCTAACCTTTCCCAAAATCGATCGCCTTTCCCGTTATTAATCCGCCTCCCTACACATTCCTTAACTCTGCTAATGTTTGCCGCAATTGATCGCGCAGCCATACCATATTCCTGTCATTCGGGGCAAGTTCGAGCGATCGAGAAACAAGCCGCAATGCTGTTTGCCAACAGTTTTGTGCTTCCTCATACTGCGAAAGTTGGGCTTGCAGGTTACCCAGACTTTGCAAAGCTAATCCCTTGTTGTTGAGGGCATTGATGTCATCAGGAGCACGATGCAGAGCTTCGTTGTATGCCTCAATCGACTCCTGGTAGTTGGAGAGAGCTGCCTCATACTGCGAAAGTCGGGCTTGCAGGTTACCCAGACTTTGCAAAGCTAATCCCTTGTTGTTGAGGATCTGGATGTCATCAGGAGCATGATGCAGAGCTTCGTTGTATGCCTCAATCGACTCCTGGTAGCTGGAGAGAGCTGCCTCATACTGCGAAAGTCGGGCTTGCAGGTTACCCAGACTTTGCAAAGCTAATCCCTTGTTGTTGAGGATCTGGATGTCATCAGGAGCACGATGCAGAGCTTCGTTGTATGCCTCGATCGACTCCTGGTAGTTGGAGAGAGCTGCCTCATGCTGCGAAAGTTGGGCTTGCAGGTTACCCAGACTTTGCAAAGCTAATCCCTTGTTGTTGAGGATCTGGATGTCATCAGGAGCACGATGCAGAGCTTCGTTGTATGCCTCGATCGACTCCTGGTAGTTGGAGAGAGCTGCCTCATGCTGCGAAAGTTGGGCTTGCAGGTTACCCAGACTTTGCAAAGCTAATCCCTTGTTGTTGAGGATCTGGATGTCATCAGGAGCACGATGCAGAGCTTCGTTGTATGCCTCGATCGACTCCTGGTAGCTGGAGAGAGCTGCCTCATACTGCGAAAGTTGGGCTTGCAGGTTACCCAACCTTTGCAAAGCTAATCCCTTGTTGTTGAGGGCATAGATGTAATCAGGAGCACGATGCAGAGCTTCGTTGTATGCCTCAATCGACTCCTGGTAGCTGGAGAGAGCTGCCTCATGCTGCGAAAGTTGGACTTTCAGGTTACCTAACCTTTGCAAAGCTAATCCCTTGTTGTTGAGGGCATAGATGTCATCAGGAGCACGATGCAGAGCTTTGTTGTATGCCTCGATCGACTCCTGGTAGTTGGAGAGAGCTGCCTCATACTGCGAAAGTTGGACTTTCAGGTTACCCAGCCTTTGCAAAGTGCTCCCCTTATTGTTGAGGGCATTGATGTCATCAGGAGCATGATGCAGAGCTTCGTTGTATGCCTCAATCGACTCCTGGTAGCTGGAGAGAGCTGCCTCATACTGCGAAAGTTGGGCTTGCAGGTTACCCAGACTTTGCAAAGTGTTTCCCTTATTGTTGAGGGCATTGATGTCATCAGGAGCATGATGCAGAGCTTCGTTGTATGCCTCAATCGACTCCTGGTAGCTGGAGAGAGCTGCCTCATACTGCGAAAGTTGGGCTTGCAGGTTACCCAGACTTTGCAAAGTGTTTCCCTTGTTATTGAGGGTATTGATGTCATCAGGAGCACGATGCAGAGCTTCGTTGTATGCCTCGATCGATTCTCGATATTCCTGCAGGGCTTCCTGATGTTTTGACAAATTAGCAAAGTATTGTCCTTCTAAGGTTGAGATATACCCCAAGTAAAAATCGCTGCGAATAAACAAGACGTTGCGAATTTCTAACAGCGCTCGGCACTGCTCATAGCGGCTGTAGCGCAGGGCATCGTCAAAAACCTGCCCCCACTTTTGGATGCCCTGTTCCCAGTTCAAGCGATTTAAGTGATAAATCTCCTCGGCGGGCTGGCTTTGCTGCTGATAGTGCTGCAATAAAATCTGATGCGCTGCCTGAGTTGTGGCTTCGGCTTCCTCGTCGTTTAGGCGGCGCAGCAAATCATGAATGCGATACAAATGCTGTCCGGCTTTTTCGCTCTGCCACACAAATGAGAAACTGGTCAATAGATCAAAGCCCGGTCGGGTTGGTCGAAACTTCAGCGCTTCACCCAGCATCAAGTACAGGTCAAAATCGAAGGAGCGACAGGCACTCAGAGCATGAACCGCATAGCGAATTTCCTGATCCACATACTTTAGCAGTCGTTCAATCAACGCCTTTGCCTGGTTACTCAAGTCCGGCAACGCGGGAAAATCGGCTGCCGTTAGCGTAATTCCCTGACTTTTGGCTTGCAGCACCGTATCTGCACTCAATCCCAAAAATAGGGGATGCACTTCATTCGGCTGCATACTTGCCGTAGCAATAATTGCCTGACACAGCAACTCATCCGTAATCCCAACTCGTTGCAAATATAAAGCCGCATCCGCTGCTGCAAAATGCCCCACCTGCTTCGCCGTTAAATATGGCTGGGGAATCTCTGTTCTTGGTTTTGCGGATCTTGCCTCTACCCAACGAGGTGGTTCTCGTCCCGCAACGACTACTACAATGCCGTCTTGCAAATTCAACGATCGCAGCAATCGCCGTAGCCACTCATCCCGTTCAAAAAACAGCGTATCTGCCAGATCCTTTTGTCGTCCCCAGAATGCTTCATGGGTATCAAACATCAGCACCAACCGCTTCGGCGCGTCCTTTTGCTGAATTGCTGCATTCAGATCATCTGCCAGCAACTTTGGTAACTCATAAATTAACTCGGTATCAACATCTTTGTGTTGAATGGCTTTGATCCTGTCCGCCGACAATCCAATCCTGGCAGAATAAACTGTCACTTTCTCTTCTAAGTCCTCTACCAGAAAGCCCAATACTGCGTTTGCGATCGATCCAAAGGGATTACCTGTGACCGCATCTACCAACGCTGACACTAACCCTGCCGCATCACTTAAGGGAAAGAGCGATTTAATCTCCTCTGAAGATTTTCCCTTTTGATGCAAATACCAGATGCAGGCAAAATCATACAAGGGAAACCGCAACCGATATTCCAACTTACTTGCTGCCTCTGCCAGATTCCGTCGCAGCATCAATAGTCCATAAAACGGATCTTGTGGACGCTCAATTCCCCCACTTTGCCCAAAATCGTGCAGCACCGCCGGAACTGCAATACACTCCGTCACGTTCAGATTCTCAATGTAATTAGCAAGATCCGCATCCGATCGGCGTTTCACCTGCTCCCAGGTCTGAGGCAAAAGCCATTTACAGCACTGCTGCCGCAAAAATTTCAGCAAGAGCGATTTGCCATTGCCGCCATCACCATAAAAAAACAAAATTTGCTTTCCCGGTGGCTCATCATTCAACGCTTGAGTAAAGAGACGAACAAACTCAATCCGATCGGTAAACAGCTTTAATGCCCGATCGCCCTCTGTCACCGAAGGAACCTGCCTCAGGTCATCGTCAATGCTCATCGCCCGCCACCCGCTGCTAGGAATTGCCGATGTTATTCTCCGATCCTAAGCATCTACCCTGCGATCGTCCACGTTACGACTTGCTGCTAAATTACTCCTAATGCAAAGAATCACACTTTAATTGCAAGCCTCCACACTGCCAATGCAACCGATCGCAATCCTTCTGTCACGCCTCGCAGTCTTAATGCGATCGATCACAATCCTTTTGCAACCCAACATATTCTCAGTGCGATCGTTAAACCTCTTGTTTTAATGGGCACATTAAATATGTAAACAATTACTGAGGGTGCACTATGCCTAGTCCAGATACCAATCGTCGCCTCACCCCTGCTGTGCTCAATCAAGATGTCGATGCCTTTAACGGTTATCGCACGATCGTGGGTTACAGCACCAAACGTTTCAACGCCACCCCCGAAGCCTTGCAGCAGGCATATCAATCCATGCTGGCACAGCAGCAAGCCGAAACCGAAAAGCTAGCCCTCTATCGAGCGGCTTCTGACGCAGCGCGATTGGCAGAATGGGAATTTCACAACGCAGTGCTGGCAATGAAGGAAGTCGTCAAAGGGCAGTTTGGGTCAGACAGCAACGAAGCGCAATCTGTCGGGCTGAAAAAGAAATCCGATCGCAAGCGTCCCACTCGTCAAAAAGTGGCACCAATCGCAAGCTAATACAGCCAAACCAAAGAAAGCGATCGCCCCTCAACTTCCCAATCCCGACTCTGCTTAATTGCCGCTCGATCTCCCAAGCTCCCTGCTCTGGATTCAGTTGATTACTATACTTCCAGGCAACACAGATAAGGGAATCAAAGCCGTTGCTGATCCGATTCGGGCGATCGCCTCCAACAATAGCAAGGGCAAACATCGCCAAGGGAGAAGCGATCGGGACAGCGAAACAAATTGCTCAGCACCAGAGTACGAGATGCCGATCGAAAACTGTTTGAGCTGCTTATGCTAGAAAACGGGAGCCAACTTATTCAGTCCGCTTCAGAAAGTGAGTGAGTTGTTCTACCAGTAATCAGCTAAGGCTCAATAAATAAAAGGTAAATCAAGACTGATGCGGAATGGCAAGAGATTGAACTGCTGCTCCCGCCTGAAAAGCCGTTGGAGGCTTTACCGTGTTTGTGAGGGGTGGGATGACCACAGAGCAGGCATTCCATAGGTCTTGCTTAAAAGTAGAGCCACTTTACCTAACCCACTACAGTCTGATGCACTACCTAGTATTCCAGTGCAGCATTCGGAAGAGAAATCAACTGTGCTTTGCCTGCTAGAATCTTGAAGGAATTACCATTATTGCCTGTCCTACAGTGAAGCAGAAACGCTCAAAATTCCTGCTGCTATCTCTACTGAATTCCTTAGCCGATTTTGATGGGGAGCTATCTGAGGAAGCAGTGAGACTATTGGAGGAGTTGAAAACCCGATCGCATAGCCTTCCTCCGCTCTATGCCGATGTTTTTGCCCTTCCTTATTCAGCAACCTGTGCTGACCTGGTTAATCGCATCATGTCTCTTTCCCAAGAGCAGATTGCCGTTGCCAGTTATGCATTTCAAGTTTTTCGCTACTATGAGCAGATTTTGAAGGCGAACCCTGGTGATGGGTCACCCCAACAGCAGGCGGCTTACGAGTCGCAGGTAGAGCGGATTCGCCTTTCAGTGGCTCGAACGAAAGCAGCGTTAGCGGAATCCCTTGGGAAATAGCTGGAAGAAACACTACAATAAACAGCTAGCAATCATCAGGAAGCAACTATTGCTATGCCCTCCCTTAGCCGTCAGCAATCCGATCGCCTTGTTCACAACGTTACAGCCATTGAGCAATTATTAGCCGAGGTGGATGACGAAGGAGCCGAGGAGATTCTAGATGAACTCTATATGCTCATCACCAAAATTCTCGAGCAGTTTCCGCAACTGGATAAAGATGAGGATTGAGGCTAGATCAGACTGGAAGGATTGATTTCTCGTTGGGACTCATCGGCTGGATTTTAGCTTTTGAGACCATAAGCTGAGCAATCGTGCAGTTATGAACCCATAAAGTGAGCAATCGTCCCATAGAGCTGAAAGGCGAGAAGCTGTCGCAATCGCCTGTCCCAAGTGAGGCAGGTTGAGACGCAAGAAACTTTTGGGATTTAGAAACGCTAGAAACAGAGCACTAGCAGAACAGCAACACTTCTCGTACTGAACTACGGTTCCGTACTGAAAAATCTTAATGCGGGTTGAAAGAGAGCACTACGTTGACATTCTCAGACGACACTAATTTGTCACCACCAACTAGACGACACTAATTCGTCTCAAAGACACTAATTTGTCATGAGCGACAACAATTTGTCACCGATGACATTTAATTAGTCACTGTACATTAGGCGATGGACACAACTGGACTCGAACCAGTGACCCCTACGATGTCAAGGTAGAAGCTAAAGACCTAAAACACTTGCTAAGCAAGGATTAGAAGTTTATTGGTAGCTGGTAGCGACCATCTATCTACCTGTAAGTCAAAAATCAGGAGCGTAGGTACGTTCTGAAAAAGCCAGAGTGCTCATGCCTAAAGTTTCTGAATTCGTTTAACTCGAAATGAACTGTTGACAGCATCCGGTCTGACCTATAACCACATGAGACGGCAAACTAAGAATTTGTGTATTGATGGGATGATTGAGTCTCGTTCTGATAAAACCGGTAGCGGTCGATATCTTGTGAAAACTCAATATCTTGTCAGAGCATTAAATTTCACCTAAGTCAATCAGTCGCTCGCAACCTCTAGTAGTTGTGTGAAGCAGGTCGTCAGCTTGTTGAAGAACTCCGATCGTTCTGGAATTCCTAGTATGAAGCGCGAATCATTCCTGCCACATCTGGGTTAAATCCCTCTGGGAAGCGAGTTTTCCTGTCGTAAATGGCATCTGTCAGAATGCTGTTGTGAAGGTTTTGGGCGTATGTCAAGACAGTACCAACCAAATAAGCTCCCCTCAAATCAGCTCCTTGCAGGTTGACTTCATCTAAATTCGCTGCGCTCAAGCTCGCTCCCTGGAGTACAGCAACTTGGAGATCAGCTCTCCGTAACTGTACATCTGTTAACACGGATCTTGTTAAGTTTGCCCCCCGAAGATTTGCTCCTTCTAGATCGGCTTCTGTGAGATCCGCACTCTGTAGATTTGCCCCTTGAAGCAGAGCAAGTCGGAGATCGGCTTTCCTCAAATCGGCTCCTCCCAGGTTTGCCTCTCGTAAATCAGCTTCGACCAGAACTGCTTCTCGTAGCTGAATCCGTTTCAAATCCGCTTGATAGCCATCCAGTCCATCGAGGGGTACTCCCTCTTCAGCCAGTTCTTCTAAGGCTTGAATCCGTGCATAGCTGGTAGACAGCCCTGCTGCTGAATCGATGACCTTCCAGGCTTCAAGATGTCTTTGCTGCCTGCGATCGGGTGCTTCCCGGAGGTACAGCATTACCCCTGAAACGAGGGCAATTACATCAGCGCGATCGAGGAGAGCGGCTAGAACGTCTCTTAGCGAGGTCAAAGGCTTATTGCCAGCTTCTATCCATAGGGTCAATCCAGCCAGTATCGCGACCGTTGATAGGACGACTGCCCAGGGTGGTAGTTCCTGAATCAAGACATCAGTGGGTCTTCGCTTGAGCCGCCGCCCATTAAGCCAGACGTAGTTCCGTTTGATGATTCCCTGCCACCTGTCGCGGTGACGATCGATCCAGAGTCGCAGCGATCTGGGCAGCAGTTGCTTGAGTCGATGAGCGAGCTGATGAAGCACTCTCGTTATCCTATGGGTACTGGCATTTCGATTATGGCTTTCCCGTAGCCTCACTCCAAAACATGAATAAGCCCCTCAACCAACGCGAGCTGAGGAGCAGTTTTGAATAGAGGAGAGATTTAAGTCTTTAGCTATATCCTGTTCTACATCTCGCCTGCTGGTCATTCCGGTAACGGTCATTGCTTTAGAGGAAGGAAGCGACCACCATTCTCAACCTTGCGTTGCCTGAAGCAATCGTGGGTCTGCTGTACTAATTTTTAGGGATTAATTCTTTGCCAGGTGTAGTCTAGCCTCACCCCTGTTGAAGTTGGTCTTATGAACATGGCTCTTCGCTTCAAGGTTTTGACAGTCCTTCTGCTTCCGATTCTGGCTACCCCGCTTCAAGCTGTCAAAACTGCTGCAAACCCTCCATCGGTTTTAGCCCAGGCTGTTAGCTTTCAACAAGCACCGGAGACAGAGTGGTATGAGGTCATGTCTAACGGATTTAGCGTTCTCATGCCCGGCAGACCAATGGACTCGGTAGACAGTCCGCCTCCTCCCAGTGACTCCCCGTTCGGTGACACTCACTTTTTCAGTCTTGATCAAGGAGATCTTGGAGGACTCTACTTCTTGATGGACATGCCTAGTTCTAATGTTTCAACTCAATACAGTGAATACCAGAGGGAAGCGTTTTTTAACAGAGTTCGAGACCAATTTATTGGCACAGACTATCGATTGCTGAATGAACAATCCCTCTCACAAAATGGCTATCCTGGTCGAGAACTAGAGTCAGAGCAAATAGAGCAATCAGGGCAAGTCGCAGTGGTGGCGAGAACGCGAGTGTATTTGACTGATCGGCGGGTGTATCTGTTGCAGGTTACTGGTTCGCCAGAAGTAGTGCATTCGCCAGAGGCGGAACGCTTCCTGAATTCTTTCAAGCGGGTGTCTTCAACCCCTTAAGCTTGCTCTCTGCTCCTCGATCGTCTTAAAGCACAGGAAGCACACAGCCTCATGAAGCAGTGATTAATTCCTAATGCAGCTTCAATGAACTCCTAGCTTTATCCGTGAGTTTCCGATTGTTTGCCCTAGCTTCAGTTCGTGAACACTGAGGGTAGTACAAAAAGCTTTCAAATCCGATGAACCTGTGTTTTTCAACCGATCGTGGTAAGCAGACCCGATCGCAGTTATTAGCAGCACTACGGACGCAAGACGGCTTAACTCGAAATGAATTAGTAGCAGCCTCTGGTCTGACCTATGACCAAGTGAGACGACAAACCAAGAACCTGTGTATCGATGGGGTGATTGAGTCTCGCCTTGATGGAATGGGTAGCCGTCGATATTTCATGAAATCTACAAGGTCTCGTCAGTAGTTTCTTGCTTGTGTTTTGGATGAGTTGGTCAGTACCAGTAGGGCATCCATTGGCTGAAACTCGTTATGACACTGCAACTGAAGAAACCGTTTAGTCGATTGGCTCCACTCATTCATCTGGTTCGCTCTGTCCTACAGATTGTCCGTCAGACAATTCAATCACGTTCACAGCGAACTCTCACTGCGGCAAGCATTCCCCTAGACCGTTCCATTTCTGCCTCTCCCCCAATCGAAGTACCAGCAGTGCCCGTTCCCGTTGAAGCAGAGCCATTCCCAGAAGTGATTGCCGTTCTCCCTACGCCGGAACTACAGCCGCCGCTCGATCGACCCACCGAGGGCAGTAGCGCAGAGCGACCCACCGAGGGTGGCAGCGCAGAGCGACCCACTGAGGGTGGCAGCGCAGAGCGATCGCGTCAGGTCTTAGAACTGCTAGAAGAAGCTGATCGCCTGGGACTGATTACCTATCCGCAGCTCATGGATTATGTGAAAGCGAAGACTGGGACAGCTTGTAGTCGCCGGACAATCGCAAACTGGAAGCGGGCACGGCAGCTTAGCGAATGAGAATTTATCGTGCTACGGAACAGCGGCGCATTGGGGCGGTACTGCGATCAGGGTCTAGCTTGCTGGTCGTGGCAGAGTCCGGCATGGGCAAATCGGTTTTAGGGGATGCGATCGCTCAGGAACTACAGGAGGAAGGCTATCTGCTGGCAATTGTCCAGCCTGCCTCGACGAAGCAACTGCTGCTGAGAATCGCGGATCAACTCGGTGTGGAAGTAACTGACCTGGAGGGCAAGAATCTGACGACTACGGGACTAAAGGGGGCAATTGTAGATTTCCTCTCAACTCAGACCGCTTTCCTCATCTGCGACGATGCCCACCACTTCACCCCAGAAATGCGCCGATTTTTAGAGGAACTGCATGAGCGTCACTGTCCAATGCTGCTGCTAGCAACGACTCCTCCGGCAAAAGATATCTTCCTGAAACTACCTCGAATCGAACTCAAGCCCCTTCAAGACGTAGCAATCCGTGACATCATGGCGGCTCATGCGCTGGAACTAGGACTCAATATCGGTACGGCACAGCTAGCAGCACTCCAGCAGCGATGCGGTGGAAATCCAATGCTAGCGAAACGAGTGATGCAGGAAGAGTACCTGGGGCTGGAGGATACTGCACCTGACCATACCCAGTGGATTGATGGCACTCCCTATCTCATTGCTGGACTCATGGTTTTTGGCATGGTGCGTGTGATTGGGATCGGTTTGAACTCCACGTCGCTTTACCTAATTGGCGGAATTCTCAGCGTTTTAGTTGGAATTCTGCGAATCATTTTTTATTCACTGCCTAAAAAGTCTTCTCGGCTTGGAAACTGATGCTTACCGCAACTCATGCAGCATTAGCGATCGCTTCAACTTCTCTTCTCACTGGCACGGCTGACCCGTGGGTACTGGGTACGGCTGCCCTTGCTTCACAGATTCCTGATGTCGATACCTCTGGTAGTGTCCCCGGCAGAATCTTCCATCCAGTCAGTAGATGGCTGGAAGAACGGTTCCCTCATCGTTCCGCAACCCATAGCTTCTTTGCGACTGGGCTAGTAGCGATCGCTGGCTTACCCCTACTCCTACTTAGATGGGACGGTCAATACTGGGGATTACTAATTGGCTACTGGATGGGCTGGTTTGGTGATGTCTTCAGTAAAAGCGGAGTGGCAGCATTCTTCCCCCACCAGGCAAGACTCGTGATCCCCGGCAATCCCAAACTCAGGCTATCGACGGGCAGCAAAGCAGAATCGATCGTTCTGGGGATAATCGTGCTGGTAGCGATCATTTCCTTCAACATCAACAGTTCTGGCGGCATCATGCGGAGCTTTGATCAGGTACTTGGCTCACAGAATGGGGCGATCGAAATCTACCAGCGCGAGAGTAGCCGACGACAGGTGACAGTTTCAGTCGAAGGCAGACATACTATCACACAGCAGGCAGTTTCCGGCAGCTACGAGGTAATAAGCACGATTGCTGGGGATTTACTTGTCCGGGATAGCCAGGGCAGGCTTTATCGCATTGGAGATAGCCCAGAGGCGCAAATTGCACCAGAGAAAATCAATGCCACTGTAGGCAAACCAATTGCCCTCACTACTAGGGAACTGCTACTGCAAGATCAACCTGTAAGGGAAGCGATCGCCCCCTTTGCTCAGCCGAATACGTTCGTTTCAGGCAGGCTAACGATTGACCCACTCGATCGAGATGCAGTGAACCTGCATGGCTCTAAGCAATACTTCCAGCCTATCCAAGAGTTTAATGGCAGCGTCGAACTGGAATCCGCTTCACCGATCGAAGTGCTGGCTGCTCTGGGCGAAGTCTACGCGACAGGCAATCTTATCGTGAGGTCAGTTCATGTTCAGTAGCAATCGACGAGAGAAACCATTGCCCCCGGCTGCGGTCGTTCCTTTGAGGCGGTCGGATAGTGTAGTTGGTGAGGATACAAGCGGCGTGCTGTTGGGTTCAGGGGTGCGGTGGAATCCAGAGAAGCTTCCCAATGCTCATATCGTGACGATCGGCGCGTCCGGCAGCGGAAAAACACAAACGCTCAAAGGAATTATTTTCGCGCTGCATTCTATATATCCGGCAATGAAAAAAATTGTGATCGACTTTCATGGCGATCAGGATATTGAGGGGGAGACGTGCTACCCGCTCCACATGGCCAGCCCTTATGGGGTCAACCCTTTGATGATTAACCTCGACCCTGAAGGAGGCGGACCCAGCTTGCAGGCAATCGCTGTGGTTGCAGTCCTAAAGAAGTCTCTTCAGCTTGGCTCTGTTCAGGAAGGAACGCTGCTTGATGTTCTGGGGATGTGCTATCAGCAACGGGGCATTAAGCAATCTGAACCAGCTACCTGGAATCGAGAACCGCCTAATTTTGCAGACGTACAGGCAGAGCTAGAAAGCCGTACCCGTGATGAGCAGCCTTGTAAGGAATCTCAAAAGCTACTGCTGAAACTAGCGGCAACGTTTCAGTATGGGGTGTTCTCGCGCCCACAGTTGCCACTGGACGAAACGCTGATTCGGATCGATATGTCGAAATTGCCCCCGGCACTGCAATCGATTGCAGCAGAGGCACTGGCTAAGCAACTGATGGACTCGCACCGTTTGGTGGGAGAAATCAAGGGCAAGCTTCCGAGAACGTTTCTCTCCATTGATGAAGCGAAGGAGATGCCGAGAACCAGTAACTCTGCCAGCGATCGGATTATTGCTGATGGTCGAAAGTACGGCTTGGCGTTGGGTCTTGCCTCACAGTCAGAACGGCATCTATCTGCCGATGTGATTGGGAACTCTAGCACCAAGATTGTGCTTCCTGTGGACCAAACCGAGGTGGTGAAGGTGGCGAAAAAGTTCCGATTTGCTGAGGGAAAGGTGGCGAACCTTCAGCCATTGCAAGCCTTAGTAAGGATGGGAACGGACGCGAAACAGGTTGATATTCTGCCTTACTACGCGAGGGTGGAAGAGTGAAACGGCAAGCATTAGTAGCGATCACCTTTCTGATAACGAGCTGTGCGGCGGTGGCTCAATCTCCGTCACCTGTTCCCTCAGCAGCTCCGAGCGTTCTGCCCAATATCGAAACCAGCACAAGGCAACGGCTCACACTGAAACTTACGCTCTCCAGCCCCGATGACCTACTGGTGAAGCAAGGTGATCGTGTTAAGGAAGGTCAGCCGCTCAGCGAGCGAGTTCGTGACCGAGTCCGGCTAGAGGGACAGAAGCGGCAGCTCCAGCTTCAGATCGATCGCCTCAATCGTCCGGTATCAGGTCCACCAGCAGCACAACCCGTTCCTGAAGTTGGAGGGCTTCCGCCAGCCAGTTTCTTAGATGAAGTGGCAGCCGTCGAGCGTCAGAAGGTCACGGTGGCTCAGGCGGAGATGGCAGTCGCAAACCAGCAACGAATGCTCGATATGTTTGAGTCAATGCCCGCTGCCAACCTTCCAGAGGCGACTATCCCTCACGAAACGGAACGGCTGAAGCAGAAGGAACAAGAGTTAGAGGCAGCACGGGCAGAGCTTCAGCTTACAGAAGCCAAACTCGCCCAGGCACAGCAAGAGCGGCAATATCAGGAGTACCAGCACAGCTTAGAGCTGTCCAAAAGGGCGATCGCTATCCAGCAGGCACAGCTTCAACGTGCTGAACAGTTTCAACGTCAGCAGGAGCAGGAACGAGAGCGATCGTTTCAGTTGGCACAGCTAGGGGTGCAGATGCAGCAATTAGAGACGCAGTTAGCCGCACTCTCAACGGTCAGGAGTCCGTATGCAGGCACAATTCAACGGGTTAAGTGGGAAGGGCAGAATGATCAGAATCTTGTGGTTCAGTTGGTGCTGGTTGCCGATAGTGCTGGTAGTTCCCCTGCTGGTGATGACTCCAACGATCGCCCTGTCACAGGAGACGGAACCGACTGAGGCAGTCGAAACGGAGCCATCTGAAGAAGTTGAAGCCGAGCCTGCTGAGGAGGAACTGATCGAAACAGAGTCATCTGAGGAACTGTCTGATGATGGGGAAGAGGAAGTAAGCCCGGAAACGGTTACGACTGACCCGAACCCTCTCAATCCCGCAGGCGAATCGCTAGAGCAGTTGATTCAGATGCAGGTGAATGAGGATTTATGGTCAGCCATGCAGGGAGAGCTGCCCTGCTTAGAGGCAACAGAACCTTGCGTGAAGCAGCTTCAGGAGATGGCGATCGGCAACAGTACCGCACTTCAGGCAATTGATGAGCGAATCGAGCTGGTGAACGAGAAGATCGACACCGCCAGAGCCAACAACCAGCAGACCGTCAATCTCGGTATCTTTGAACCCGCGCTGCAATACTTTCTCAAAATCGAAGATGTCCCTGCCGTTGCGGAAGTACGGGATGCTCAAGGCAATGTCACCACACCCGCTCAGCCTGCCCGTCGCCGGGGATTTCTTGATCGCATCGGCGATATTTTCACGGGCGGGGCACTGACAACGATTAACGATGTACTGTCACTCATTGGCGTACCGCTGTTTCAATCCATCGCCGGGGGAAGTCCTGAGCAGCAGCAGAGAGAGATAGCGATCGCAGACTTACAAGTGAAAATCGCTGAAATCGAAAACAAGCGAGGGGAACTAGCGACTCAGCTCCGCGAACAGGTGATGCTTCAAGCGTTGGAATTCGATACCATCCGGCGAGAGTTTCAGATCTCTCAGGAAGTGGCTAAACGCGAGACGTTGAGGCTTCAAATCGTAGAGCAGAATTATCGGTTCGCAGTTGGCACAATGGACACACCTCAATATCTGAGGGAGGTTTCATCGCTTGACCAACAGAGAGCTAGTACCCTTCGCGCCTGGTCTCGCTTGCGGACTCAATTAACGCGGGTGAAACTATTGGTGCTTGGGGCGGGTGATTGATAACTCCCATGCTGCAATCCACTTCATCCAGTGCATGATCCAGGCGAAAGTTAGTTTCTCTCGCCAGCCTGGTAGGTTGCGATCGTTCCACACATTTCTGAAGAACCTAACGCCGTAGGGAAGGAAACTGCACCGGGGGAGCTGTGTCCCTGTGAGTGCTGAGAGTTTGTGCTGTGCCCTAATTTGCCGTCTCAGTTTCGTCAGAAGTGCTTTAAGGTGAGGTCGCGCCGGGTGAAAGACGATCGCATCGGCAACATAAGCAAGAAGCCAACCAGACTCATAGACCCGTTGCCCAAATTCCTTGTCACCAAGATTCATCAGGCGATCGTCAAACCCTCCAACCTGCTCAAACACTTTGCGACGAACCAACAAATTAGCCCCAGCAGCGTAATGATCTCGCGTGATATAGGTTTCCTGCTGTAGGTAACAAATCGAATCAACGTATTCGGCTACTGTTGGTTTCTTGCCTTTGAAAAAGAATTGAATGTGCCCACCCATTAGCCCTACTTCGGGATGAGTTCCAAACACTTTCGCACCTTGTTTAAGCCAGTCTACATCAGGTACACAATCAGAGTCAGTGATTGCAATAACCTCTCCTGCTGCATATTGGATGCCACAGTTTCGAGCCGCATTATTGCCTGGAGTTGGCTCGAACAAATAGCAAACATTGGGGAATTTCTCACACACACTGTAAATATTTTCAGTTGAATTGTTATCAACGACGAGAATTTCAAAGTTGCTATAAGTTTGCGATTGTAATGCAGTGAGGCAAAGCTCAAGTCTGAGGCGATCGTTGTAAACCGGGACAATGACAGAGACAAGCATAGACACAAAAAAGGCAATTTGCAGCTTCTAGAGTGCCCATTGCCCAGTGAACTAAAGATTTGGTGTGAGGAGAAAGAAAATTAACTACCGCTCAGCCAGCTTGCAGGAACGTAGAGATTCCCACGACTACAAAGCGGTGGCTGCAAAGCGTCTAGATTGCTAATCGGCTGTGCAGCTTGAGGCTGTCCATCAAAAATGAATTGGATCATCGTTGCAGCCGTGTGCTGATAGGAAGTCGAGTTTGTAAACCTGGCGATTCCACAGGCGTTTGCGGTTGCGTTGCGGTTGCGATCCTGAGGGGTTTGGATCTCAGTGTAAGAGCCAGGAGTACGACCAACGATCACCACATCGCCCGACGCTGTTTTGAAGTTAGCGGGTCTGGCTTCCTGAAACTGTCCACTAGGAAGGCAATCTGGCAGCAGTTGAACGGGTAGCGTCGAGGTATTCACGTCAACCCCACCGACTTTGATCGTGCCGCTGATCGGCGAGGACGGTGAATTTCTGAGAACCAACGCCCCGCAAGCATTTGCTTTATAGTCGCGGCTCCGCAGCATTCCATCGTAAGTCAAGGACATTTGTGCTTGTGGTGATAGCCCTGTGAAGTAAACATTATTTTCAGCATCCCTGAAAAAGGCTGGAATATTTGCCATTGCCGGAGCCGCTGCACTTACAACGATCGCCGCCGCACTCATTAACGCACCAAACCGAGCAAGATTCATAACAACACTCCTCATGAGGGAAGTCTATTTACATGACTGATATTCACCACTTCACTGGGCTGACCATCGAGGAAATACGGAATGCGGTACATTCAAGGATTATTTGGCTCCGTTGCATTAGGGGTTCTGTTGTTGGCGATCGCCTTGATTTCCGTCACGCAACAAACCTCAGCCAATCGCCCGGACTACGACAATCCATCCCCTCGAACATCGCTCCCACCTGAACCAGGGCAGAGTCGAGCGTGGGAAGTTGTGCGGGTCAGCGATGGCGATACCCTCACCGTGCGGTCTAATGGACGTGAACAGAAGGTTCGATTCTGTGGGATTGATGCCCCCGAAAACGCTCAACCCCTGGGGCATGAGGCGAGAGTTTATCTGCAACAGCTTGTTGACCAGGCGGATGGGCGTGTGATTGTCATGGAGACGGACCGCGATCGCTATGGACGGCTAGTGGCGGAGGTGTTCACCCTGACTGAGAACTACGGGGAAGAACGATCGCTGCAAGCAGAGCTGCTCGCTGCTGGACTAGCTTACATATATCCGGCATACATCTCAGACTGTCCTAATGGCAGCGTATTCAAGGAGGCTGAGGCGATTGCTAAAGAGAAGCAGGTTGGGGTCTGGAATGGAAACTATCAGCGTCCGTGGGACTATCGGAAGGCGATTCGCTAATGATGTGGGGGCGATTCGCTTTAAACGTAGCTTAATTAGGGTTAAAGCTTACTTCAAATCATCAATGATTTTTATAGCTACCTAAAGGACGCAGCTCCTTTTTATTAATGACAAATTCTGGAGTTCTAGCTTGGTTGATGAATACAATCTTCTCAACTTCAGGAAGGACCAATCTCTCAAAGTTGGACTCTTCCCACTCTCCAGCTTCATCATAGCCACACCATAATAAGGTTGGATAATCGTAGTTTTTGATGTGATAAGTTTTCCTTGCAAAATTATAGAACGCAGATTCTCGGATTCTTTCTTCTGGGTCTTTAATAAAATGGAGAAAGTTTTGAAGGAGTATGTCGTATAAAGGATCATGAGGCAGGCCATACACGTATCCAACCTCAACCTGGCGAGCAATTCCTAAAAAGTCTTTAACCGATATTTCTCCTAGAACAGTAAATTTTACTTTTGAGGATAATTCATTCTCTGTTTGATTAGAATTAGTTTGAGTTGTTGCTGCTTTGTAGCCTACATCCATAAGGTCAACATCCCTGACAAGGGCTTTTAGTAATTCATCTCCTAAAAGTTTTTCAGCTGAGCATTTATAGATTTTCATAAGAGTCGATAGAGATTTGCCATACTTCTGCTTGAGGATCTCATTTAGTTTTTCTTTGTCTTGTGGTTCTTCAGTTTTGTATTGCTGTAGATTTTTGGGCAATTCTTCTTTCTTTTGTTTTGGTTTAATTTTAAGATTGACTTCTCCTTGAATTATTTTTTTCACTTCGCTGAGACTAGCTAAAGAAACTCCGAGGAAGACAAGATCATCTGGATTGCCATGAATATAATTTTCATTCTTGAAGTAATGAACTCCTAATCTAACTGCAGCCCAATAGTATCGATGAGACTTAACCTCTTTTTTTCTATTATTAATTACTAAGTCATGAAGAGAATTTTTTCTTGATTCATTCTTAGAAGAAAAGTTATAAACCTCAAAACTAGGTGGGTCAGTAAAATTACTTGATATTCTGTTATTTATGCAAAAATTATAGATAGTTAGTTCGGATAGTTTTCCCTGAAGAATGTCATACCATACTTCGACTGGCATTCGCTCTCTTAATCTATGGGGGGAGTGATAGATCCATGATTTATTAGCAAAATCGATACATTGCTTAATCTGCTCAGTATCGAGGTATGAATCCTGATTTGACATATCCTATCCTAATCTTAGAAATACACGATTACTAAAAAATTCTTAGGACTAGAGTTTTTTCAGGAAAATATACTTTACTCGGCAAATCACTTTACATTCGTGAAGTTTTCTATGGCTTCATTTACAACTGATAGGCGAACTACCGGAACACCGATGATAAAGAGTACAGATGGTTAGCTTCCTATAAATTGGGACCAAAAGGAGGATATCGACAAACGACTATACCGGTAGACTTCGGGGTAGCAGCCAATGCATTTGGGCTGCATGATATTGTGCATGGCAATGCTTGGGAACGGTGCTTAGATACCGGTTAACTCCCTTCTTAGGCTCCCAGGCGTAGTACGTGACATGACAGGAGCAGATTAAGGCTGGACGAGTTTCCCTTGCTCACGCACTTTCTTAGCCACCTTCTCAGCCCCTTAATGATGCCCTGAAAGCCGCCGCTAAGTGTGCAGACGTCCTTAACTTAAACCTCGCGAAGAGGCTTTATGGGACTTAGAGGAGAGAATGGATAACTAGGCATTATAAAGACGTCTAGGAGTCCAAAGGGCGGAATTACAAATTTAAGGGGTTGCCACCCTGGGATAAGTATGAGCTCCTGTGTTTTTCCCTGATTAAAGGCGAAGTAGTCCCCGGCAAACTGTTAGCCGATACACATTGTCATGGTTTTACTGCCAATCCTGCTAGACCTAAATGATGTGTTTCTAATAAGTAGCAACAATGATTAGGTGCGCTCGTCCTGCTTCGAGACACCAGGAAAAACAGTTATCCGCAGCATAGAAATTCCACTCAATTCTCTTATCAATATTATTGATTGCCGGTTGTGCAAAGCGATAGTTGAGTGCAGCGGTCGAGCGAAAGCATTTAGAGGGTCGCAAAGTTTACAGAAAATGCCACGTCTCCAGTAATTTGCACATAGTTCCTTTACCAAACTCAGAAAGCCGAAGATTACACTGGGGTCATCAGGGTTCATAAATTACTTTATTTGGTTTGATATATCGTTCTTTATGTCCCTGTGAGCCATGCCCCAATCATTAGACATTGCAGATCTAATAGTAGAACTTCGTCAAGAATTGCGGATGACTCAAGAACAGCTTGCTGCTGAATTGGGCGTAACTTTTCCAACTGTGAATCGCTGGGAAAATCGACGGGCTAAACCTTCCAGAATTGCCCTTCAATTGATTCAACAGCGTCTAGAGCAGATGGATAAACCTGGGCAGAGATTGCTGAAAAAATATTTTGGGAACGTAAAGAAATAGGTCGTAAAGAGTTGCGACTCAGTATTTAACCTAAGACACAGGTTATCCGTGTGTCGATAGTGTTTCGTGCTTAGAAATTGATTGTCATTGCAATTAGTAATTGGCAGCGAAGCTGAGAAGGGGCAGTACAGCCACTTATTGAGTTAACTGCCTCACGTTTTGAATTAAGGTCATAGATAGCTCATCGATGAAGCGATCGGGCAATACCTGTAGGCACAAGCAATGATAAATCGTACTGGATTGGACAAATTGAAGGTGAAATATGGTTACTAGCAATAGCCTGGACTTGGCCAAACAAGGCAATCCAGCAGCGATCGCTGCCCTAATGAATAAATCGCTTCAATCGAAGGGAATTACGATTACTGCAACCGCTTCAGGGCGTTGTTTAACTCTGATTGCTGAGGCAAATACTGCACCGGAAAAGTCAACTTTGATTGATTTTATTCGTCAGGGAGTTAGTAAGCTCAATCCTGAAGGAATCGATCGTGTTGTTGTTCAAGCTAAAGCGACAGGAAAAAAACAACCTGAATGGCGTGAAGGGTTTGGGCTTTCCTTTTCCAGTAATAGCTCAACACATTCCAAAACCAATACGCTCGTCCATAGCAGTACATCAACAAAACCAACTTCACTTTCCGTCAATCGGCTACCCCCGCTCTTAAACCTGGCAAATACCATCTTGCTAACAGGAATTTTTCTGGCTCTAGTGGCTGGGCTGTTGACTTCTAATCGTTCTAAACCCATGCTTTGGGAATATCGAGTCGAGGGAGTTGAAGATTCAGCCTTTGATTATACGATGCAGCAATTGGGAGCAGAGGGTTGGGAGCTGACCTCAGCACGAAGAGCAGTTTCAGGGGAAGGTGAGAGTAGTCGGGGCGTGTACGAGGTTATCCTTAAAAGGCAAATAACTGAAGCTCAAGCAAGGCAAAACCTCGAAGAACTAGAGAAAGAGATGCAAGCTCTGAAATTGCAGAGTAAGCAAATTTCTGCGAAAAGTTATCTCAGTTCTATCAATCGGGCACAGCAAGCCAACTATCTATTCAATGATCAGTTTTCGCCCACATTGGCAGGGCTAGATTTAGGTTTCACTGCTGATGAAGAAGATTACACCTTTGCCATTGCCCTTAACGGGACTGATCAAGCGATCGCCACAGCAACTTCCAAAAGCAACGAATTAAAGAGCTATACCGGAGCTGTCGCGTTTATCGATAACACGACAAAAACAATTATTTGTGAAACTGATTCCCCCGCGACTACTCCTCCTGCTACACCTGTTCTGAATGGCATTGACTTGCAATGCGCTGCGGATTCATCAGAAATAGACTGACTGAGCTTGCAGAAATTTTCTTTAGAGAACCTATCACTAGGCAAATTGTCAATCAACTGCTTATTGTAGTTGAAGACGTAGAGACGGCTGCTGCCTTCAAAACCCGTACTGGTAAACCCCAACGATCAGCACAGCAGATTCGAGATTTAATCTACAGGCTGCCGATGCAACGAGAAGCCAGTTGAAGGATAACGGCGTTATTAGGTGAATCAGTATGCTGAACCTACAAGCACAAACACCAACAGCTTGAGTTAGAGAATGATCTAATCGCTTCCACCTTTTGGTAACAGAAGAAATTCCAGATGCCCAGTTTTTGGGGTAGATCTCCCATGAAGTCTATTGCACTCGTTTCCTGCGTTAGCAAGAAGAGTTCTAAGCCTAGTCCGGCGAAAGAGCTATATCAATCCACCTGGTTTGTGAAAGCCAAAGCTTATGTTGAGCAGCAAGGCTTGGATTGGTACATTCTCTCAGCAAAATATGGACTGCTGCATCGCGATCGCATTATTGAACCCTACGAGCAAACCTTGCATGAAACTCCTGCAATGTTGCGTAAGCAATGGGCGGAGCAAGTTTTTCAGCAGTTGACTTCAGAGTTTCCTGACAGCATACAGATGCAGATCTTCGCGGGTAGGTACTATCGTCAATATCTTGTTCTGTTTTTGGAATCAGCCAACTACACTGTCATAACACCTTTATCTCAATTAGGTATTGGTCAACAACTTCAATGGTTTGATCAGCATCTCAAACGTTAAAGTGCTGATTATTTATAGGCTTTAACTTGCTTCTTCCATCTAGCCGCAATGAACCAAAGAATGATTTGACGCAGAGACTAGCAATTTAATAGATCTTTCAACTGCTGAATAGACAACCAAGGACGTTTCCGGTGCAGCATCCGATGACAGTTAGCACAGACTAGAGCAATATCGCTAATATTGGTCTTCTCGCCGTCTTTCAGTTCTGACACAGGCTTTGTATGATGGCATTCGATATAGTCAGAACCAATGCTTCCATAACACTGAAAGAAGTCAAAACCACAGACATCGCAATTTAGAACACCAACCTCTCTCTTACGCTTATCCTTGGCTTTCCTGATGAGTTCTCGATTCCGTTCGCGTGTACGATGAAGACGATAAAGCAGTTTACCTTCTGGAAATTCTTCCTCCTCCTGGCGATCGTCGGGTAAAGATAGGGTGGCTTCTAGATTACTGCTCAAGGCTGTTTCAGTAATGAGTTCAGCTAATTTCCTGAGTTCATCGCGGTTCGATGAAAACTCCCTCCATATTTCCTCGTCAGCCTTCCCACCAGCAGATAACCCTGTTCCTGAATACTCTGGATCAAACCTCAAAAAGTTGCATAACTTCATGTACACGCTATTGAGATTCCTAAACCTCTCTGCATCAGGGCGAGCGGTATGAATCGGCAGTTGATTTAGAATTTCACTAAGCCGAATCACTTCAGGATGAGTTTGGCTGATCGTTTTTGGGTGATGGCGGAAGTAAAGATCTAAAGCAAGAATTAATTCATCTCGTTGCCAAGCCGGGTTACGCTTCGCAGGCTCCTTTGGAACAATCTCAAATTCTAAAGCTGACAAAAAAGTATTTGATTCATCTCCACCAGAAAATTTACTTGGGTCAAGCTCCTCCCCGTTGGCATAGAAATTTGCTCGTGAGAGAACCAATTTTGGCGGAAAGGCTTTCTCCTGATAGATTAAATCAAACTTTGTTGAATCGCGTTTGTCAGAAATTCCCTCAACTGTAATATCCTCAATTGCTTTAAGGATATGGTGACGGCTAATGTTTTTAGGAATCATCGTCCCTTTGCTCTACTGACAGTTAAACTTAGGCTGCCCCGTTAAGTTTTCTCGATCGCATCTTCATTCGATCTACCTTCCCTTCTGCCACGCTTCACCTATAGTCTAAGCTAGGCCTGATAGCTGCGCTGCGTTAGGTCATTCCAACTAGATTGCTAAGTTTCAGCCAAACCTTGCTAAATTCCTCGATCGCCCAATCTGCTCAATCAAATCAACCACCCGATCGACGATCACGCCAGCCGCCACTCCTCGCCCTGACGATCGCACTGAAGCAAATCTGAGCCTCACATCTTCCTGTAACGCCTGAGACAGGGTAGCAGATAGCTCATACCGCTCATAGTCCCATTCCAACGCCGTTCGTGCTGCAAATAGCTTTTCCGCACTGGGCAGCCGATCGCGCTTGACATGACGATTAAAGCTAGGGTCAGCCGGAACGAGATTCCACAGCTCATTGATGGGATAAACCGACAAGGGCAGCAGATGATCCAGGTCGTAGGCTACCCCAGTCACAATCCGTTTAGCTGTCCAGGGACAGCGGAATTCTTGACCTTCCAGCAGCAAGATTTCGATCTGATTGTTCTCCCAGGTCAACGGTCGGCGATTATCGGGGCGATCGGTCAGCAGGTTGTAAATCTCGCCTCGGCTCACGGGCTGCTGGGACTGAGATACTCGCTCTGTAAACAGACACCACTCATGAATACACAGAGCCTCAACCCACAATGACATTGCCTGAAAGGTTTGCCAGAGGTCAGCCGAAATCACCAGGCACACATCCTGCGCCTCCGTTCCTGGCACTGCCACAACGCGATCACTTAAATCCCTGTAGGCAACAGGCTTCTCAAAGATTGTCCAATTCCCCGGACCCGCATACTGAATCGGCATCCGGATCGTTTTGGCGATCGTCGTCAGAGTCTTCTGATAAGCAGCTAGTAGCGCAGTGGGGTAGGTCGATCGCTTGCGTGGAATGCGGAGTTCATGAATCACCAGAAACCCATCGGCTGCCTGAGATAGCCCCCCGGTATGTTCTTCCCACTGCCGCCGAAATTCCGTTAAGGCAGGGCGAAACTCCATGTCATTGCGAAGCCTACCGTCTCGCTGCGCTCTTTGTCCTTGGGCAATCGCTTGATCCGAAGCGACAAAGCCCCAATAGTAAGCAACCCAATACTCAGCAAGGAGACGTAGGGGAACAGCTACATCCTGCCGATAGCTGCCCAGATCCGGAAATGACAGCACGACATCGTTGATAGCCCGGAGCAGCGCAATCTTATAGCTCGTGACCTTGCTATCATGCCGGAGAATAGTGCTGATAACTTGGCTGGAAGGTTCCATGAATGAGGCGTTCAACCCTTTGGCATGATGAATACTGCTCCTTTTGCACCGATGGCGATCGCCTTCCTTCTACCCCTAACAGCCTCCAATCCGCCCACGATACTGGCTTTTCAGGCTTGTATCAGGATTGACGAGCTTATCGTCCACAATAGAGTGCCCCCGACCGATATAAAAACAATGGGGAAGGCTCTGGTCTTCCGTAGGAACCGGAACGGTGTAGTCGGCAGTTTCTAAGGCAGGAGAATGAGGGGAGAGAATCGCTTCGATCGGAATGTTTTTGAGCGATTCTGGATCAACGGTATGGAATTCTGGGTCACTCATACAAGAGGGTTGACACTCGATTCTACTGACTACAACGGTTGAAGGGCTGGCTCCGGTTCATGAGCTTGAGGCATGAGTCAGTTTCTTCCAGTTGTGATCTGTTAATCGAACAAAGGGGGCAGGTATTCTTCTAAGCACTGTTGAATCTGATCGGGGTCATGCTGGTCGATCACCTGTTGCAGCACCTTTGCTGTAATCCTGCCCTGCTCAAAGTCCATCAGCAGGTGATAAAACTGCATCACCTCATTCCCCTCGATCGCCCCTATCAACAGGAGATGTTCAATCTCTTTGGCAAATTGGCTCACTGTCATCATTTGCGTTATCCCCAGAACACCCTTTTCAAGCTACTCGATCTAATGCCGCTTCAAGCCTTCTCACGAAGACCGATTTCTGATGACAGGTCATGATCAACTGCTCCATTGCCCTGGTCATTGCCACGTACAGCAGCCGTGTCTCGTTAATCAGTTCCGTATCCTGGTGAGGCACATAGCCTAATGCTGGAATACAAACCACACGGTATTCTAATCCTTTGCTGGAATGCATGGTAATGAGCTTGATTGAGTCTTCCTGGGGCTTATAATTCCGGCTCCTGCGGTCTTTTGTAACCCACTCTAGCGAGATCTGCGATCGCCCGAAGGCTTTCTCAATGGCTTCAGCCGTCCAGCGGTGACGGTAAATGATCGCCATCTGATTCCAGGAAACACCCTCGCTATGAAGCTTCTGGAGCCGATCGATCAGGTAGGTCATCTCCTGCCTGAAGCTGGATAGGTGGATCAGTTCAGGTTTTGCCCAATGCCTGCCTGCACTCTCTGGCAGAATCAGCATCGGCTCATCGTCGTTGCCAGCATCGGCAGTTGGAGTGAGAAAGTCTTTAGCAAACTCATAGGCAGCCGTTAGAACTTCGTAGGTGTTGCGGTAGTTGATTTTGAGAATGGTTGTTCGCCCTCTTGCCTGGATTCCCAAAGGGGCAAAGCTAACCTTCCTATGCTGCTGACCGCCCTTGAGATTCTGAGCATCGTCATACAGCAGGAGCAGTGAATTTGTTTCTGGATCAACCATCTGCACTGCCAGCTTTAACCATTCCGGGTCAAAGTCATGCCCTTCATCAATTAGTACGGCTCCATATTGCCCCGTAGGAATTTGCTCAGCCTCGATCGCCTCCATCACCTGCTGTACCTGCTGCTGAAAGAAGGCACTTCCAGCATACTGATTAGGGTCAGGCAACAGAATGCCATACTGCCTCAGTAGGTCCGCACACCATCCATGAAAATGGCGCACTCTTACCCGATCACCAATGCCCTTCTCACGCATCATCTGTCTGAGCCGAGCAGCAAGCGAAATGTTGTAGCACAGTACCAGAATCGGCTTTGTCATTTGTTCAGCAAGGAACTGACAGCGATAGACTAGCACTAGGGTTTTGCCAGACCCAGCCACACCATGCACAATTCGATGACCGCTTCCCAGCGATCGGGCAAGCTGCTCTTGTTTGAGATCCATCACCTGCTCTTGAGTCAGCCGAATCTCAGGAAATAGATGCCAGCGAATGCGATCGATCTGCTGCGAGGTTAGCCTGTAGTCAAAGTCATAGTGGCTCATATCCCACAGCCGTTGCTGAAACTGGAGCACATCCACGCTTTCGTAGAATTCGTCCTGGCAGATGACGAGCTGTGCCGGAAACACCCGATCTAAGCCTGCTCCTTCAAACTGTCTGCGCGTAATGCTGGTGAATACCACACCATAAGCGTATGGGCAGATCAAACTACCCTGATGTTTGCCTGATGGCTGCTGGAGCAGCGAATCACGTTCGAGGGCATTCTTAACGGCAAAGGCATATTTCCTGGCTTGTTCGAGGGGATGGTCAACAGACTGAAGGCCGTTGTCAGTCAGCAGAGTAATGGACGTGCGATCGGCTTGCTGAATCGTATCAAGCTTCCAGTCTTTAACTTCCAGGATGAACAATCCCCGGTCGGGCTGCAGAATAATGAAATCGGGATGCAGCCGCTTCTTACCGATCGGAATGTCGTACCACAGCAAATAATCGTCTTCTAGTTTTTGCTGAAGCCGTTCTGCAAAGCGTCGTTCTCCCGCAGTCATGCGCTGAGAACAGCTATTGAAGGCAGGAATCAGCGTTGCCATCTCCTCTCGCTCCTATCTTGCCTCACAGCCAATGCCGTCATTATCGCTATCAAACCGATGGGGATCATCACCTACGACTCTGAAGTTCCGGTGAGAGATGTTTTTGCAATCTAAGTCTGGCGGTGGCGGCGCGATACAGATGTCTGGATAAGACGGATCACAGTTCGATTGTGCTTGGATCGGCTGAGCATTGCCAACGAAGACAACGAGGGTGACGATCGCTAGAACAAAATACAGCAATGTTTTCATGATGTTTAGAGCTAAACCAATTGCACTAACTTGTTAACCTTTCGTTCCAGCGCGGCTACCCGCTTATCGAGAGAGTGGGCAGACTCTGGTGTATTGACGTTCAAATAGGCAGCCAGAGCTTCCCGCAACACATCACTCTGAGACTGTCCCGTTTCCTGACATAGAGTTTGTAGCTTGTCGAAGATCAGATGAGGAACACGACCCCCCACGACGGGTAACTCTCCCTTCATGCAGTTAACCTCTGTCAACGCTGTTAACGGTTATTACTCAGCATTCCCACTCCTTTCAGGAATTCACACTTCATAAACTGAGTTAACGCTGTTGACGGAATAGGGGCAAGTGATCCAGAACAATCACCTATTCGCAATTAGATGGGGGTCATTTGCAATAAGGGGGAGGAATTTTCTGATCTCTGGAGCGATCGACGGAAGAATGAGGGTTTTAGGGCTGTAATTGACGATTTACCATTTCGTCAAGTAGTTTTAGGGATAGTTAGTAATTCTGTACTCATAATGCTGACCTCCCTCAACTTTGAGATTGACCTGGGTAATGTGGAGCGATCGGGCAAGATCAGCGGGTATGGTCAAGCGAAGGTTTTAACCGATGAGGAATTAACTCTGCTGTTTCAGAATGGCTTTCAGACCGAGCGCGATCGTGCCTTGTTTGCCATTTGCTTTTTTACAGGCTGCCGAATCAGTGAAGCATTACAGCTCAGGGTTGAGAATCTGAAGGGTGGGCTGGTGACATTTCCGAAGCGGGTGGTGAAGGGAAAAGTGGCTACCAAGCAGGTTGAGATTACTCCGGTGCTGCAAGTATTCCTGGATGCTTATCGCTTGGGGGAGGAGGGCGATCGTTTGCCTCAGCAGGGGTATTTGTTTCCAGGGCGGCGCGGCTCTAAGTCTGGTTATCTGACGAGGGCGAGGGCAGATGAGATATTGGGGGAGGCTTGCGATCGTGTGGGACTGGAGGGAGTTTCGACCCACTCATTCCGGCGGACGTACATCACGAAGCTGCGGGATAAGGGATACTCGCCTGCTCAGATTCAGAAGCGGACGGGACATCGGCGACGAGAGAATTTGATGCACTATTTCGATCGGATTTGAGGGGGAGGGCGACCATCTGGGTTTAGGACTAGAACTTATCCGTCGGTATCGTAGGCATTGTTAGCCCATTCGATCGCTTCACTTCCTTATTCCGTGCCCCTTCCTATTTTCCTGCTTAGAGCCTATCCGAAAACCTATGGAAGTGTGAGAAGCTTGTAGAGCAAACATTCTAGCAACACGAGAACAATGTCCTGTACCGAGGTCGCTGCCGAGTTTCGCTTGCCCGATGAGGTTTGGGAGCAAGTCAAATCCGCAATTCCGCCTGAACCTGCTAAACCGAAAGGGGGACGACCACGCATGGATGACCGACTTGCGCTCGATGCGATCTTCTATGTGCTGCGAACAGGCTGCCAATGAAATGCTTTGCTCCGCAGTTTGGGGGCAAGTAGTACAGTGCATGATCGCTTTCAGTTGTGCCGTGAGCAAGGGGTGTTTTTAGCGATGTGGGAGTTAGGACTGGAGCAGTATGCCGAGGCCGTAGGCATCGACTGGGAATGGATGGCAATGGATGGGGCGATGGTCAAAGCGCCTTTGGGGGGAAAAAGAAACGGGAGCAAACCCCACTGACCGTGGGAAGTCAGGTACAAAGCGTAGTCTCTTGAGCGATGGTAACGGTGTGCCGCTAGCCGTGGTGATAGCCGGAGCGAATCGACATGATATGAAACTGATTGAAGCAACCCTTGAAGCCCAACGAATGATCCCTGTGGATTTAGCGGACAAGGAATTACGACATTTATGCTTAGACAAAGGGTATGACTATCAGGAAGTCCGAGACATTGTGAAAGCATGGGGATATGTCGGACATATTCCGCCCCGCAATGAACGAGATCGCATGATTGATGATATTCCGAACTATCGAGCGAGGCGATGGGTAGTTGAGCGGACACACTCGTGGATGAATCGATTTCGGCGTTTGCTGATCCGTTGGGAGAAGAAACCAGAGAACCACTTGGTATTTTTGCATCTGACCCGTGCTTGCATTGCTGTACGGGCAATTCGGGTTTTCGGATAGGTTCTTAGTGCTGGTCTTTTAATTTGCTACTTAGTAGTTTCCGCTATGGCAGGAATACAAACTGAATTGCTCGTGAAGAAGTAGGTGCAGATTTCTAAAAGTGCTTATGATGCCATTTTAGAAATCAGGGTTAACACAATACAGCGAGTATGGATCATTGTAATTATGATAACTAGCTTTCGTTAATTTTTCTTTTCCAAAGTTTTTCTTGCAGTATTTATTATCTAGATCAAGACCAACATTGATGGGAGGAATTTGTGGACCAGGTCTGTCCAGATTGTTAGAATCTTTCGGTGTTAACCCATATCTACATTTCCAACGAAATACAGGATAGACAGGATTGTCTGTAAGTACCAATCCCAGTTTCTCAATGTTGTATTTCTTTGAGTCATAGAAACCTGTAAGGTCTTGCGGCTGATAGTCCTCGCACATGCTTTTCAATTCCCCTATAGGTATTTTTTCCTCCTTATATTCCACTTGGAGCAATTCGTTAGGTACCGCACTGGCTTGTATAGAGAAGGTTGTTTGTGCTGAATTGCTTGATCTCGACTCAATTGAATACTCACAGGAGAACAAAATGTTTCGCTTGTCTTGAGGTTGCTCGTTAGGTTTGACAGTGATTTTAACCTCTGATACATCGTCATCTAACTTTTGCCTTGCATTCGTCACATACCGCTTACAGATGCTCTCTTGATTAATTCCAGGTGAATTTAGTATTTGAGGAACCTTTGTGCCAGTGACAACACCAAAAATAAGAAGAGCAAGGTTGATTGCTAGAGTATTCCTCTGGCTGAAGCCTATGACCCCTGATCTATCTAGCCATTCAATAAAGGGTTGAGAGATAGGACCAACAAATTGGTGCATCCAATTCTGTGAACCTCTGTTATTCGAATCGGAGCGTTGCTGTGCTCCATTATTTGCTTGTTTATCAGCTTGCTCATCCGGGTGTTTTTCTGGTTGAGAATTGGGTTCATCAGGCATAGTAGACCTCCTGTTTAATATTGCAGTAGTATTTTTGAGTTCGCTCCTTAAATTGAAACAAGCCCTTAGCAGGTTCTAAAAAGTGATTCCTTTAGAAACTTCACACTGGAAAAATCGCATAGGCTGAAGTATCTATGCTATCCATATATGATGAATCTAAAGGAAAGCTGATAGGTAAGCTATGATTCTACCTGTTCTGCAATGGACTTGTTTCTGCTAACTACTACGAGAACTTATCCACTAATTTCGGAAAAATAGGGGTTCAGTTTAGGGCACTAGAACCCTGTTACAGATGGTTCATTGAGGATAGTTTCATGTTATCTTTTCTACATTTAAAGCTATTGAGCTAAGGCTAATTGTTAAACTTCTTCATAATTCAAGAGAGCTTATTTAAGGTTCTAAAAGATACATTAGCAAGAGATTACTTAGGCTCAAATACTTTTATACGGCAGCACATTCTCCGTAGTTGAGTCTGCTCAAATTAATTAAAGATACTCTTATGATGAGAATCAGGAGATAGACTACAGAAGCCATTACTATTTTCTCTAATTGCAGCAATAGTTGAAGGTAATGAGAAACATATAATCTTTTAAGGCTAGAGCTTGCATAGGATCAGTTCTTCACCATGGTGGTGTTCTAGACCCGTGGAAGCTCCTAAACGGGAAGCCCAAATTTATAACGATTGATAAATAGCCCGACGACGATATCGTGCATCCACTCCGGCTTCGAAAAACAAATCGTCTTGCGTGCCAATCGCTTGATCCGAGTTCGTAACGTTAAGTGCTTCCGTTCAATCTTCTGAGTGTGATGCTTGCCGACTTCATGCTGGTTTTCATTCAGCAACCGAGCATAGCCACCCCAACCATCGGTATAGAACTGTTGAATCCCAAATGGTATCAGCAAATGCATCAACAATTTCAACGCTGCGTCAGGATGGTCAGCCAACACATAAGCCAGCACTTTACCACTTGCGTGATCAATTGCATGCCATAACCACCGTTGCTGTTTTTTCTTGCTCACAAAGCTCCACATCTCATTCATCTCTGCCTCATCCACTCGCTGCAGGAGGACTTCGACCGTTTCAGGTTCGGACAGCTGTTCCAGCAACGGTTGGTTCACCGACTTCAGAAGACGAGACTTTTTTAATTCTTCAATGACTGTTGTTGGGCTAATTCCCAACACCCGAGCGGTGTCTCTGATGCCACTGCCGTTGACTGCCGTGTCTGCAATTTGTTGTTTGACTTCGGGTAAGTAGCCCCGATAGGAATAGTGCTGGATAAAGGTGCTGTGGGAGCATTGAGGATTGCGGCACTTATAGCGTTGTTTGCCCTCAGAGGATTTACCATGTTTAACTACTTAGAACTGTGACAAGCAGGACAAAGAACGGGTTCTAGAACCATAGCAGTGTTTGGGGGGTAGTCATCACTCTATTCTCTCCCACTTCCACAGGTCTAGAACATTACCTTGGCATCGCTGAGGTTGGCACCACTAAGGTTTGCGTCGGAGAGGTTAGCACTGCTAAGGTCGGCATCGTTAAGGTTAGCACCACTCAAATTAGCACCGCCGAGGTTGGTACTGCTGAGGTCGGTACGAATGAGGTTGGCATAGCGAAGATTGGCACGAATGAGGTCGGCAAGGCTAAGGTTAGCATCGCCAAGATGAGCACTGCTAAGATTAGCATCTTCTAAAGAAATAACAGGCTCTTTCTGGGCTGGAGATTATGTATCATTTTGCAACTATTTAATCCCTTTTCCTTGAAGCATCTCCGCTTCTGATAAATATCTGATTACTTGTCCTTTTCGATCGGTTTTATAGTATTCAAAATGATTTTGTTTTGCATCTGGTTGTAAATCTGGGCTTTCCAATAAAGCTAGTTGCTTGCGCGAATGACGGTTTTCAGTCTTTCATTGCTTTCCAACTCTCCTTCTCTTAAAGTTGCTGATAGTTGATTGAGATAATTTTGTACTGCTGATTGCGCTCGAACTGCTTTTTCTTGACGCTCTTTTGATGCTTCTGATGTTTGAGTAAAATACAAAATTGCGAGTGGGATGACAATAACACCAATAACTTCGAAAAGAGGGCTTATCTTTTCAGAAATTCGAACGAGATTTGCCTTATCTAGCGAGTTTGCCCACGGTTCAATCGTTCTATCTATTCCAATTAGTGGTTGATTTAGCCAAGAGAGAACTCTTTGTATTCTCCTGAGGGATTTTCCTGCTTGCTCTTGCTCTATCAATCGCTTTGCTTTAAGCCAGTCTGATTCAGAAGTGCCAGGCATTCCCCTTGCATGACGGTCGAGCCAAATCTGATACGCCTTTTCCCTGATTTTGATATCAGTAGTATGCTGTGCAATCTGTTTCTGATTTTGAGGCTTATTGTTCCACGGATTCAACCTGGGCATTATTCAGAATCTTTTTATTTTTACCATCACTTAATACACGAAACCATAGAGCTTTTACGGCTTTCTTGCTGTTATATTGTATTAGGAAAATCTCTACTACGACTATATATGTATTCAATTGAGCAGCCTGGAACATTCTTCTTCATTAGTTCCTAAGTCACCTCCTAAAACTATGAGTCACTGCCTTCCACAGCCTGAATCTTGGTGATTCTCCAAGCAATCTCCGCCCCATTCCGTCCAGCGCGGGTAAAGCTAAACCCATAGCGATCGAACGACTTCCCCGACAATGACCTCAACCCCAGCAGTGAAGCCAATTGACTCGACGATAGTAGCCATCCCCGACAAGCAGCTTCCTCAATCGCCCTCAGATTAGCCAATGGATCACTCATTTGCTGGCTTGCCAACTTCTCAGCCAGAGCATCAATGATCAGCAGCAGCGGTGCCGAATCACTCAGGGCTAACTGTCCGGTCTGTTCGTCGGACTGTCCTACAGTCTGTCCGGTCTGTTCGTCGGATAGTCCGGCTGACGCTAGAAACTCGGCTGTACTTCCACCCTGCTGGATGTGGTTATGCAGGCGATCGAGCAAATCTAGTTGCTCCCTGCTGACATAAGATTTATTGCCACGCTGCTCAGGCTTGATTTTCAGAGCATTAATGCGTGTGTAGAGAACCGATCGGGAGATGCCATAGCGGTCGGGCAACTGGGAAACAGGAAGTTCATCTACGGTGGTTTTGGTCATTGTCCTGTCTTCTATCGGACTGTCTGTAGGACAGTGTAGGACAATGCAGGGAAAGGCGATCGCCTCTGTATTTAGCGTTTCATTAACCGAGCTACTTGAAGGGCGATGTTTGAGAACATCAAAGGGGAGATTGTGCCTGATGTGAGCGTGTTGCGCTGCTGGTACTCACCAAGGTCAGGAGAGCGAAAGACAATCAATCGCTGGTTTTTGAGATCCACTACCCAATAGTCTGCAATGCCTGCCCTGGCATAGATTTTGCTCTTGATCTCCAGGTCTTTGGTCAGGCCAGAGTCAGCGTATTCAATCAGCAGAAAAACGTTCTCTGGATAAGGATGATGGTCAAGATAAACGTCATCCAGTGGCTCAACGATCGCGATATCCGGTTCTGGCTCTGACGCATCCAGCAGGGTAATGGGTTTGGCTTCTCTGACTTGTGCCCGTCCTACAAGAGCCGTTCTGAGATCGTTTGCCAGACGATCACTAAAGTACGAATGCGGTGTGCCTTCTGGCGACATCTCGACAATGACTCCATCTAACAATTCAACACGACGATCCGCCAGGATACCCGCAGCAATCATCTGGTGATAGTCGTCTATTGTCCAGCGACATGGGGTGATGGTCATGCAGCTTCCTCCGGTTTCTGGGATGGATGTTCTGGGGATAGCTAGAACTTCAGTTCTGATACTCCTCTCGTCTCAGCGATCGCCTTTCACCCATCATCCTGCTTCAAATTCTAGTCTGACTTAATCTTCGTCACTCTGAAGCTGACGGATTCACAGCTATTCCTCGCCATCTACTTCTGTTGATTCAATGGAAACCTTGCGGAGCTTACCATCTACTAACTTAAAGCCTTGCTGATCGATTAGCTCTAATGCTGCCTTAACCAATAGCGTGATCTGACGAGCGACGGGGCGCTCCTCTTGGTTAGCCATCGCCTCAACTCGTTCCAATGTTTCCCGATCGAAGGGAACTGTTACCCGCTCGTCTTTTCGCGCCACATCTGTCGTTACGTTCTGCATCAGGATTTTACCCAATAAAACTCTTGTTGCTGAGTATGACATTATTTGGCATCCATTGACATCCATTGGATGGCACACTAGATTTTCATTAGAACTTACAGAATTTCTGGAATTTCCAGAAGGAGCAAATATGGTGCAAACCAAGCAAATCAAGGGATCGGGCGATAATCTCACGCCGATCGAAGACTTCGCTACTGCATGGGGCGTTAACGCAAAGACTGTTCAGAACTGGTCAGAGTTCGTTTACCAAGCATTTGAAATCGTGCTACCTGCCAACGGTCCCTTTTCGGACTGGCAGATTCAGCTACTCACCCTCTGCGCCAAGCACGTTTCAACCAAAGCCAGCCTCTACCATGCTGAAACCGGGGAACGCCGGAGACTTAAAGGGTCTGAATTCGTGGAGAAAATGCGGCGACTGCGGAAGGAAGGACATTTCCAGGAGTTCCAGAAATTCCAGAGTTTCCAGAATTCTCAAACTCTCGCACCTGCCGAAGATCTGGAAGATGAACTGCTGGCAGAGGTGGGGGCACTCACCCGCGAAGGGGATGAACGAGTTGCAAAACTCAAGCAGGCGATCGAACGCAAAGAAGATCAGCAGGTGAGCGAGATTCTGAACTTTGTAGACGACTCTGACCACCGGATGCTGAGCAAACTCACCAGCGGACTCCATGCCCGTAAAGCCCTGCGATCGGCTGATGATGATGCTTCACCCTGCATTGATGACGCAATCGAGGCAGCTTACGAACGAATCGACTGAATTTCTAGAACTTCCAGAATTTCACTCACTTGTTTTCTTTCACAGTTGCCCAGAGGGGACAGCTTGAGACCCTTCCCCCCTGGCGACTCCCAACAGGAGCTATTTCAAGCATGACGTACAAAGCTTTCATTCTGCTAGCAACCGTCTCGCTGGCTGTTTTTCTCATTCCCAAAACTGCAAAAGCGCAATGGTGGAACCCCTTCCCGCAGGAGCAGCAAGCATCAGCCCCTTACCAATACTTTCGCGGCGGCATCGATCGCGAGAGCTTTAGCTATCTCCATCAGCTCGGCGGAGGGCAGGACGATAACGGCTACTATCAGCAACCTGTGTCAGTAGAGCAAGCCTGGGGCAGCGGTGTCCCTGACGGAGTGCATGGCTATCGGGCAAAGTGGGACGACCAGATTCACATCTTGTATGAGGTGCAAAACGGTCAGATTGTCCGCCAGGACTACTTCTTTAATCGCCCAGTACAGCAGTAGGAGGAGCCATGCAACCTTTAAGCATTGCCCTCACGTCACTGATCATTCTCATTCCCGCAGCGGCTCAGGCTCAACAATGGCAGACGCCCTGGCACCAACAGCAGCAGTATCCCGGCGAGCATTGGCAATCACTTCCCCCGCGTCCGCCTGTCAGCAGAGAGCATCTAAACCAACTGAATCAGCTTGGAGGTGGACAAGACCAATACGGCACATATAACCAGCCTGTACCTGTTCGCAGCGTTTTCGACGGTGATATCCCTGATGGAAGCTATCGATTTCCAATGCAGTGGGACCCAGACCGCAGCATCATCCTCCAGATTCAAGACGGACAGATTAGGAGACAGGATTATGTTTTACCGCGTTAATGCCTTACTCATTGCTGGCGCGATCGTCTCCTGCCAGGTCATCACGACCACGACAACAGCAGCTCAGGCTCAAACGGCAGCGGCAGCGGCTTGTGCGGCGAATCCTTACTGCATTGGTACAGTTGTAGTGGGAGGAATCCTTTATCTCGTTCTATCCAACGGTACACAAATTCCGTATAGCGGCACAGGTGGCTATCTCGAAGACCCTGAAGGCAGCAGCGAGGATTGGTCTGATTATGTTTGGGCAGATAGCCCAGAACAGGCACAGGCACAATGCCAGCAATACGCGATCAATGCAGGCGCAGTTTTAGTTCAAGTTGTCCAAAGAGGAAACGGAAAACGCTATGAATGCAAATTCAGAACTTACCGCTCATGACTTTGAAATGCCAAGTCTCCCACCGCAGCGGGGCGAAGTTTGGCTCAGCGTCGAACTGTCTGCGATTCACGATCGCCCGATCGCTAATGTAATGAAGTCGCTGATTGAAGCAGGCTATCAGCCCCAATTGCGCTACCGTCAGTTACCCGATCGCCTCGCTGTGTTCGCCTTGCTGAAGCATGAACAGCATGAATCGCTGCCGGAAGGCTATCTGGAAGATGAGCTAGAGACATTGGCAGAGCTTGTTCCACCGGAGGCAATTAGTTCACCTCGGAACTATGGAAAACGTCCGGTTACGATGGTTTAAGCCTCTCCAGTAAGAACTTCAATCCCCCTATGAGTCCGTTCAGCGTGTCTGGGCGGATTTTTGTTTGGGAGCGATCGTTGCCTATTGGAATCTCTAACACAGATCATTCCTATCCTCTAACGGTTCCTCTAACGACTGTGAGGAGATTGCAGAATTCAGCCTGAGTAGGGTGGGAGTTGAATCAGTCTCCTGCTGTAGTTTGACATCTGCTGCGTAGGTGAAGCCTGGCAACAGCGATCGCCTAAAAGTTCTCCTTCAGAAGATGCAACAGCCTCAACTTCGCTGGAACTGAGAACCAACTAGAACAGAGGATATTTGTAATGAAAGGCTTTGCAAAAGCTGTGTCTGGTTCACTGGTTGTTGGTCTAAGCTTGACTGCTCTAGCAGTTCTTAATCAACCGAGTGAAGCCCAGATTACCAGTGGACAATTTTTGAACAATACACTGTCTGGTAAATGTATTGACGTTGCAGGTGGACCAGGGCAATCGAATGGATCTCCGCTGCAACTGTGGGACTGTGAACTTTCTGGGGTCAACCCTGACAATGGTTCACCAACAGACCAACAGTGGGTTTTAACTCGCGGTGGTTTTATCCAAAATACTTTGTCCGGCAAATGTATTGATGTCGGGGGCGCACCAGGGCGGTCGAATGGGGCACGTCTGATACTTTGGGATTGTGAATTCTCTGGACGGAATTCTGACAATGGCTCTGTAACCGACCAGCGATGGACTATTACGAGCAACGGTTTTATTCGCAATACTCTATCTGGGAAGTGCATTGATGTTGCAGGCGCACCAGGGCGATCAAATGGAGCACCTCTGCAATTGTGGGACTGCGAACTATCCGGTCGCAATCTAGATAATGGATCTACGACTGATCAAGGTTGGAGCTTTACAAATTAAGCCTTTTCGTTGAGCAGGGGTGATGATCGCCTATACAGAGTCATCTATCCATCCACAATTCCGGCAATCCCAATGAACCTGAGCTGGCTGTACTGGGGCGATCGGTATCTCGCATGCAGGACATCGCCCCGTAAAAAGAGGATGGGTATCCAGTAGCTCCATCTGCTCTGCCGGAGTACGTTGCTTGGGCTGCAAGATTAGCTCTCCGTTGTAATAGGCTGCTCCTTCTGGCTGCCATTGTTCCTCTAGTTCAGGGAGTTGGGCGATCGCCCTAAAATCGGGACAGTTATCTGACTCCAGCCCTAGAGGATGCAGGGTACAGCGCAGATGCGGGTTATGGGTATAGAACTGGCAGAGCTGGCACTGAGGCGGGTAGTCGGGGTCTGGTGAGCTGGACATAGGCTTTTAGGGCTAGGGATGTGTAGTGTGCCCTGTTATGGCTGCCAGAGGATAAGCAGTTGAGGAAAAGCGATCGCATGTTTCAGCGGTACACGAAGGGTGTGTTTAAGCAGGCGGCTGAGGCGTATCTCAAGGCGATCGGAGAAGACAACGACCAGCAGCCTTAGGGTGAGAAGATTGGTCAGCCAAAGAGATGTGAATAAGCCATGTCACATTGAAGGTGTAAATCAAATCCTGGTTTATTTTACTAGCGGCATGGGGATAGTCGATAACTCTAGAAAACAAAGCTGGAAGGCGTTTTCGCTAAATTTTATATGTCTCATAATGACTCAGCTTGACGAGTTCTGAGACACGAGTTTTGCGACAGAATTTTTACATGGATGTGCTCAAATTCTTGGTTCAAAATCTCTCTATTTCGGCAATACCACTGCGTAGGTAGGTCCTGGAATTGCTAAGCCTAAATGGTTCCTCACAGGTTCAGTAGATCTCTTGCTCCTTGCCCCCTCGTAGCATCTCGCACTTGCTCCAACAGCTTCTTCGGAGATTACTGCATAAAAATGGGGAATAAGGAGGATTAAATTGTAGGAAATGATACTCGTCAGTCCATCAGTACCCTATATGAAGATATACGGAGAGATTCTGCCGATCCACTCCAAAAAGCCTATTATGCGGAAAAATTCCGTCGATCTACCTGATTTGGGTGGATCAGTAGAACGATTCTGCCGATCCATCCAGTACTGGAGGATCAGCAGAATTATTCTCTCCAATAATAGTTATGCTTCTAGTGTTCGAGTATGTGGAATGAACAGAAAAGGTTATTAGAATCTCAACTTGCCCCTAGCGAACGGCTTTTATGGTCGGGGATGCCGCGTCAAGGCCTAATTCTCCGGGCAGAAGATGTCTATCTCATCCCCTTCAGTTTGCTATGGGGCGGCTTTGTGATCTTCTGGGAAGTCAGCGTGCTCTCTACCGACGCCCCCTTTTTCTTCAAGCTGTGGGGCGTTCCCTTCGTCCTAGTCGGCTTATACATCATGGTCGGGAGGTTCTTCGCCGACGCGAGGCAACGGGGCAAGACTTACTACGGTGTCACGAACGAGCGCGTCATAATTGTTTCGGGGTTACTTAGCCGGAAGGTGAAGTCGCTCAATCTCCGAACACTGATAGATATTTCTCTGGATGAGAAGTCGGACGGGAGCGGGACAATCACGTTCGGTGCTACAAATCCGATGTCATGGTGGTCTGGCGGCATGTCATTTCCCAGGTGGGGGCCACAACCTACGCCAAGCTTCGAGTTAATACGGGAAGCTAGGAAGGTTTATGAGATTATAAGGAGTGTGCAGCGTCAACCAGCGTAGGGCGAAGCATAACAATGGCATGCAGCGGACGCGCAAATGAGCAGCCTTCTCAAGATAAAGTTCTGTGCGCGCCGCTGATGCCTGGCGTTAGCTAGCTCCGCAGAGAGTTAGCACTCTGAATTTTTGGGCAGGCATCAGGAGAAAGCCAGAAATCCTTCCAGTGATGGCTGAACGAGAGGCAAGTGACGAGCTAACCAATCGTTGCAGCAAATCGATAACAAGCTGATTCTATTTCAGGTGTTAGTCATGCGTTCCAAACTCAGAAAAATTCGCTGCCTGAAACTCCTATTTATCCTGGTTAGCGTGGTGAGTCTGTCCGCCATTGGTTTAGCGATCGACATCTACAGCTTTTCATTCACCAGAGATCACATTCCCTCGGATGCTGCGATTGTCCTAGGAGCGGCTGTCTGGAATGATAAACCCTCACCCGTCTTTGAGGAACGCATCAAACATGGAATCAACCTCTACAACACTAAACAGGTCAAATTTCTTATATTCACTGGTGGCGTGGGTGAGAACGATGAGCTGGCAGAATCGGTAATTGCTCAACGGTACGCGATTCAGAACGGAGTCCATCCGAAAGATATCTTCTGTGAAACGACTTCCAAGATCACGCTAGAGAATCTGCAAGGGGCGAAAGTCATTATCCAGCAGCAGGGGTTCGATCGCATTTTGATTGTAAGTGATCCGCTTCATATGCGACGCTCCTTACTGATGGCGAGAGATTTGGGCATCAATGCCTATTCCTCTCCCACTCCAACCACACGATACAGGGGATTGCAAAGTCAGTCCGAGTTTCTGTCACGGGAAGTGTTCTTCTACGGACTGTACTTTATAGAAAGACCGTTTCGATCACAGCTTTTAACAGGTAGAGATATCGCATTGTAGTAGTAACAGCTAGTGAGCGATCGCCGAAAAATGCTGGCTAACAAATCAAATGCACCAGCAGAATAAAATCTGGTCGCTGAGAACGAAAAGTTAGGACTGCTGATGATTTGAGCCGTACGCCTCACATAGTTTTGTGCCTTTATGATCCGCCCTTGTACCAGCAGCGAATTTCAAACCGTCCGCGAGGTAATAAACGATGCTGCTATGGCATACAAAGACACCATCCCACCGCAATTGTACAGAGAACCGTGGATGTCGGAACAATATTTTGAAGAGGAAATCTCAAGAGGGGTTCAGTTCCTAGGTTTCGAAGAAAATCAAAGCCTTGTTGGAGTGATGGGAGTACAAGATGTAAAAGACGTTACGTTAATACGCCACTCCTACGTCCGAACTAGTCAACGTGGCAAAGGAATTGGCGGAGCCCTTTTGAACCACCATATTGCTCACTCAAGTCGTCCAATATTAGTTGGTTGTTTGAAAGCGATGACCTGGGCCATCTCTTTTTATCAAAAACATGGTTTCACGCTTGTTTCGGATGCGCAGCGAGATGAACTTCGTGCAAGGTATTGGAACTTATCGTCGGAACATGTCAAAAATTCCGTGGTCCTTGCAGACAGGAAATGGCTTGCCGGTTACGAGGTCGTATAACAAAGCAATCGACGTGACATCCGACCGTGTTATTGTGTGCCGAGGCTTTGATTAGTTGCACGTCGGCTGCCCGTCATCGCCGCCGTTACCGGCGCATGAATAGGGGGGTTGTGTCGCAAAAATTGTTTAAGGAGAACCGATCGGTCTCGCTTGCATTCCCTTAAGCAGCAATTCCAAAAATTGCTTCAATAAATCTAACTTGAGAGACACTATTCCCTTGATCGATTTCTTTTACTTGTCCTTTTCTCATCATATTCATCGCTTCGATTCCGCTCAACGTTCTTCTTGCCGTGTTGGACGTCTTAAATCCCATCATCGGCTTTACGATGCGCTTGATGTGCCGATGGTCTTGCTCAATTATATTATTCAAATATTTGTCCTGCCTTAATTCAGTCTCTTTTTCAATCGTTTCATCTGCTTTGAGAGCGTCTATTGCCACTGGATAAGCGGCGTTCTTGTCTACTGTAATCACGCGTGGCGCTTGAGTGTGCTGACCCTTGAGTACTTTGCGAAAGAATCTTGCTGCTGCTTTGCCATCCCGCTTGGCGCTCAACATAAAGTCAAGGGTATTACCCTCCGAATCCACAGCACGATACAGATACTTCCACAAACCCCTGACTTTGAGATAAGTTTCGTCCACCCTCCACGAGTCGTTAGTCAGCTTCAGGTGCGATCGAATTCGTTTGTCCATTCTGGCGAGTACTTCAGCACCCATCGGTTGAGTGTGGAATAGTCCACTTCCACCCCTCGCTCCTGCATCATCTCCTCTAAGTCTCGGTAGCTTAAGGCGTAACGGCAATACCAGCGGACGTTGAGCAGGATGATTTCAGGCAAAAAGTGCCGCCACTTAAATAGAGAAGCAGTAGACATCGGAGGAGGAGAAGGCAAGATTAGGTCTATTTACCTTACTATCCACCAGTTTTTGCGACACAACCGTTTCGACTCACTCAAGCAACAAGTCCGAAAATTTGAGACACAAATTCTAGGCGTTGCTGAATCAGGATATGAACGGTGTAAATTTAGCTTCTGCATCGCCCCCTAAATCCCCCAGCATTGGGGGACTTTGAATTCTGGTTCCCCCCAAAGTTGGGGGGCTAGGGGGGCGTATCATACGCTTATTCAGCAACGCCAAATTCTACTTGTGCTCGCCCATCACCTCTCTCAACCCCCTGAAGCTGTCCTTTACGAATCATGTTCATCGCTTCAATTCCTCTCAATGTCTGTCTAGCACTATGGAAAGACTTCAATCCCCTCGCTAACGGCCAAGAAGTACTGGCAATCTTGTCCGGGTTACAGGTAAGCCCAATCAGCAAAGCGGACTTACCGGTCTAGCAATTGACATTGGCATGATGAAATCAGGGGGTATAGGGGCGAATTCCCTGTATCCCATCCTCATCCGGCGACGATCGCTATAAAAACGAATGCTCATCCTGGAGAGCTATCGAGTCGTGAAGTCGATAATGATTTAGAAGGAAAACGTCGTCCGGATTGTCCCCAAAACAACATCTTCATTGTCATTATCGTGATTTGGCGCAGTTAACCACAGGATTCCAGGGGTAACGCTAATGTTGTCATTGAGTTGATAGCGATAGAAAGCTTCTAGGTGTAAACCTGTATCCGGATCTCTGCGTCGTCCCTCAACCCGTAGCCCGGACGTCCCTGTCAATCGCGGCTGTATCCCGACGACAAGTCCACCCAAATTTCCATCTCCGCCTAAATCGGGAAAGCCCAGCGTGAGCGCATAGTTCCATACATCTGCGTCGCCTTGTCCCAAAACTCGCACCGCCGAAAAGCCAGCCCAGCCTCCAATTTCGATGCCCTCGGTAATTTGAAAATTTGCTTCTACCCCATAGGAGTTGATAGAAACAGGGCGACCGACTGCAACTACAGACCGCTCACTTCCGGTTCCCGTATCAAAGCCAACTGCTTCTCCCTCATCGTCAAATCCGGCGTAAGAATTGATGTAAGTCAGACCGAGCGAAAGCCGATCGTCAAAGGGTGTGAACGTGAGTTGACCGAGTGCCGCGTAATCTCCATTGAACAATCCTGCTCCACCACTGGTGCGATAAGCCTCTGCTGCAAGATAGCCGACCTGAAGCGCAACAGCATCGTTTAATTCCAAACTCACTCCGGCTCCAGTCCCCGATCCCAAGCGGTAGATGGGATTGAAGCGACCAAACCGAGAGATCGCCCCACTGCCGCTACTGGCGAAAGGGCTGATCACATCTACCAAGTCAGAATCATAATAATTATCAATTTGAGCAATGGCAAAGGCAGTAATGCGATCGCCCATCGGGAACTGGTAGGACAAAATATCAATGTCAAAGGCTCCGTCGGTGTCTGTATCAAAGCCTAAGCGAGCCTCATTGCCCAGTACCATTTTATCTGCATCATTCGTCGTTTCAAACCGTCCGAAGTTTCCTGCCTGCAATCTTGCGGTCAGAAGGTCTTCCCCCGTAAAACTGGTCTCAAAGATGAGACGCGCCCGAGTTCCTAAAATGGTGTTGTTGGTTTCCTCGATACCGCCAAATACGTCTGCAAGCCCTAAGACCACCTCTCCGGTGAGTTTAGTTGTAGTGGAAAACTGATTTGCTTCTATCTCAGAGACGCGTGCTTCTAAGACATCGACTCGATTGCGTAGGGTGGCTAACTCAGCAGCAAATTCCTGCTGAAGACGCTCTAAAGTTGCCAAATCCTCACGAGTCGCGGCATTGGCTGTGGCAGTGGAGAGAACTTCCGTAATGCGATCGAGGCAAGCATTCAAACCTGCCGCAAACTCGAAGCGAGTCAGGGCACGCTGTCCTCGAAAGGTACTGTCAGGATAGCCCACGATACAGCCATATCGCTCCACAAGGGACTGCAATGCCTGAAAGGCCCAATCAGTCGGCTGGACATCTGAAAGCTGCGAGACAGAGGTGACCTGTGCCATTGCATCGGGTTGAACCAGCGGCGATTGGCTAGGTTGCTCCGGGGCAATTGATGCATGATTCAAGCTGATGTCAGAAGTGTCTGCCAGAACGATCGGACATAAAGCGACTGCAAGGGTCGTGCTAGCCAGAACAGTAAATAGAGTACGCAAATTGGGAATGAATGAATGCATCTCGTCCTCACACCTGAGTATTACTATTGAGCTCGGAGGCTGTAACTGATAAACCTTTTGTGTCGGGAGGTTAGCATATTACACCTGAAATAATATGTTTTACAAACAACATTCATGCCATTGAAGCTCAAGCGTAGTTTGATGATACGGGTGCACATTAACTTCAGCGACTAAAACTGCTGTGGGATGTCTCAGAACGGTGTTAGAAAATCAGCAAGATAGAAATTAATTTATGCAGGCAGGCAAAGAGTTCAGAAGAATAGCACGGATTTTAAGTACTTTTGCTGCTAAATTTTGCAGTCTGAATGAGATATGAAACGAAGAAATAAACAATTGAGTTTAAGAGCGGATTTAGAAAAAGTTAAGGTTAGTTAGCCTGAAAATTTTCTTTGGCTAATTGTGCTAAATAAAAACCGATATCTCCCTTTCAGAAGAGATAAAAATCGAACTATCAAAATTATTCTTGTTCATAGCGAACTCAGCTCCGTCTTTGCTCATTTTTAGTTTTAGATCCCCTGAGCAATAAAACTTTTTTGTGAGAAGTAAAATGTTTATTCTGAAGCGGTTGAATTCCAAGTTGCTCACCTATCTGAGCGTCGCATTATTTACGATTACGCTGTTCGCTAGTCCGCCTACATGCATTCAGCAGTTTCCGGCTTTCAACCAATTGCCTGCTGTTTATGCCAACGCTCAAACTTCCCCCGCAAGCAACACGCAAGAGACAGAGCAAGCTGCTGAACCATCCGAACCTCCGTTAACTGAAGAAGAACAAGAACAGGAAGCAATCGACTTCTTTCGGATTGCAATGGGCGCGATCGCCGGATTAGTCTTGTTTATCTACGGCGTTACTCGACTCGCCGAAGGATTGGAAGATGTTGGTGAAGTAAGAATGAAAAACCTGCTCAGTAAGTTCACCAGCAATCGCTTTGCCGGAGTTGCAACAGGAATTGTGGCAACCACGTTTTTAGAATCTTCGTCGGTAACGATTATTCTTGTCATTGCAATGGTGAGTGCAGGAGTTCTTACGTTTGTGCAGTCCCTAGGGGTCGTCTTAGGTTCCAATATTGGCACTGCGGTTGGTGCACAGATTATCTCGCTCAACATCGAGCTATACGTTCCGATTTTGATGTTCGCTGGTTTACTCACGTTCTTCCTAGGCAGAAACGCTCGAATCAAATCGATTGGCATTGTCCTACTAGGCTTTGGACTAATGTTTTATGGGCTAGAAGCAATCGATTCAGCCATGGAGCCGTTTCGAGAATATGAGCCGTTCCTTAACCTGATGAAGCGATTGGGGGAGAATCCCTTGCTCGGTGCATTATTAGGGGCAATCTTCACGGTGATTGTGCAGTCTTCCTCTGCAACGGTTGCAATTGTAGTAACGCTTGCTAGTTCTGGGTTGATTGGCTTGGCTGCCGGAATCGCGATTATGCTGGGTGCAGAAATTGGCACTTGTGCCGACACGTTGGTTGCCATGATTGGGCGAGGCAGTTACGCACTCAGAACGGGATTGTTCCACTTCTTGTTTAACGTTGTTAGTGCCGTCCTGGGTATTCTGTTTGCACCTCAGCTTGCCCAGCTTGCCCAGTCGATTTCTGGTGACGATGTGGGACGACAAGTTGCTAATGCTCAAATGCTTTTCAACATTATCGGTGTGGTTGCAGTCATTGGATTTCTGCCGATCGTAGCTCGACTGCTGACCAAGCTGGTTCCGGAAACGCAAGCCGATCGCGATCGTGCCCAGCGACAAGCAGAAAAACATGGAACCAATCCAGAAGCATTACAGCCCAGTTCTGTTTCTCGTTAGCTCGAGCTTCGGCACGGACTCAATCTAGCGCTTCCTTTTCCAGTTGTCGCGTCTCTCGCTTTTCGGGTTCTTACGCAGATTTAGTGAAAAGGGATGCGATCGCTGAGGGTTGTTGTCACTTAACAAATTACTTACGTCGTTAACAAATTAACTGCGTGAACCTAAAAATTGCTGTAATCCTTGTACAGCTATGCTTTCTATCATTAGGACGAGCTTGCGACAAACAATTATCAATTTAACAAATTAACTGCTTCAACTTTGGAGCAGCTTGAGATCCAAGCAGAAACACGCCTTTAGATATCTGCTGCTTTGAGCAACTGCCTCTCTACAATTATCCTTCTACAATAGAAAACACAGTGAAGCTGAACGATTGCTGCCATCCCTATTCCCAGGAAATATAGCCTCAATGCCTGTTCTCTTCCGGCTTCACGCCGTGCCTATCCTAATTCAACAACGCACGTAATTTGTTAATCCTATCCCCGAAAAAGTAACGCACGTAATCTGTTATCTTCGCAATCGATCGTCTCATCCCTGTCTCATCGCTGGAATATTTTGCTTCTACTAGCTTTCAGCTTCTTCTCCTTCAACGCAGTTAATTTGTTAACGACTCAGATAATTCGTTAAGCGACAGCTATTTTATGAAGCCTACGTTGAGCATGAAAAACTCGCACCAATGGTGCGATAAGTTGCTGGAGCCATAACATCGCCAGTCTAGAGAAATGCAAAGATGACCTGGAGCGGGAATACTACATTCTCATGAGCCGGAAACCTTCCTGCGTCTGAAGGGTGGCAGCAATGCGTCAAGCAATGCCATGATAGCTGCTGTGCCTTTGTATGCTCATCTAAAAAAGCCCTCTTCTTGAAAGGCTGCGCCGCAATTTTCTCGTGAATGTTTTGTCAGCTTGTTAGAAACCAGATAGTGCATTCCTTAAGGAGTCTTTATGAACTCGCAAGAAGTGACGTTAACAATTCCTCTAAGCATTACAGTACGTATCGGAGACAGTCCAGCAGCTTCCGCACCTTCCGAGAGGCTAGTTTCCGAAAGTCCACTACTCGAATTTGAGCAAGAGGCAGCTCGTCCTCGTTCTTACTACCAGGAGTACAAAGGCTACGATCCCGATTTTCTGGGTACTACCGTTCCCTTACCAGTATTGACCGACGAGCAGCGACGGAACGCTGCCAAGAACAGTGACGCTGCCGAGGGTGACGACCCAACCGTCTTGCCCTACACCCACTTCAGCATCGTTATGAATCGTCGCCGCCAGCTTGCCTATTACACTGTTGTCAACATTGACGGCAATCAGAGCACTGACTTAGAGCGCGGAAGAGACCGCTGGTATTTCGATTCCCGGATTGCCGAATCTGAGCAAATTGGCGAGGCGCTCTACAGCCGCAATAAGCTAGACCGCGGCCATTTGGTGCGGCGGCTTGATCCAGTTTGGGGATCGCAAGCTAGGCGCGCTAACGATGATTCCTTCCACTTTACAAACTGCTCTCCCCAGCATGCGAAATTCAATCAAGGACAAGACCTGTGGCAGGGATTGGAGAACTACATCCTAGACAACGCGGATGCACGCAACCGCAAGGTTACGGTGTTTACGGGTCCCGTGATGGATGATCAAGATCCCATTTATAGAGGCGTTCGTCTTCCCCTCGCCTTTTGGAAGATCATTGCTTACGTCAAAGCGGACGGCACACTAGCGACGGCGGCGTACATGCTGGAGCAGGAAGAATTGGTTCAAGATCTGGTGCGATTTGAAGCCGCTTTTGATCCTGGTATCTATCGGGTCGAACTGTCCCATCTCAAAGAACGCACTGGCCTCGACTTCGACTATCTCATTGAACATGAACTGTCGTTGTCCGCAGACGGGCTGGAAGCGGGTCGAACCCGTGTGCGCATTAAGAACAACTACGAGAATCTAAGCCTGTAAACGCTTCGATTCGACCGTGACTTCGGTCATTTTCACCCTGTCTTTATCACATCAGCAAAGATAATCATGGAACTTGATCCTAAGGTGCAGCAGGAAGCCGCCCAGCGACTGGCAGCGTCAGAAAAGGAACGCGAAAAGACCCGTCAATATCTGAACAAGGGTGAGCTTCTGAAAGCGGACACCCCGGAGCGGATTGAGAAGCGGAAGGTGAAGCTGCTAGCCAATCAAAGCCTGACTCCTATGCTCAGCAAAGAGAATCGGGAGGCTCTAGCCAGTGGACCCGTTCGTGAAGCCCCGGCGGAGGCGCGATTTGCCCTTGAAATTCAGATCGAAGGACTTGATACACAGCCCTGTTGGTTCCTGTCTCTAGGCGCGCAGATTCGTCGAACCATCGGGCGTATTCACATTCGTGATGCAACCCGGCGTATCGGCTGGGGAACCGGGTTTCTGGTCGCCCCCAACCTTCTGTTGACCAACCAGCATGTCCTAAATTCGTTGCAAACGGCTCGGTTGAGCCGGGTCGAGTTTGATTATGAGGAAACGTTCGCCGGAGAGTTTCTGCCCTCTGCCACCTTTGATCTCGCTCCGGACACTTTTTTCGTCTCCCATCCGGCCTACGAAGGGATGGACTATGCTCTCGTCGCTGTCGCCTCCCGCGCCCGTCCTGATAGCCAAAGACCGGAGGCGACCCTTGCTGAGTTCGGTTACAACGTTCTGATTCGGGACGAGGGGAAGGTGATCAAGGGCGAGTTAATTAACTCCATTCATCACCCCGAGGGACAGCCACGGCAGGTAAGCCTGCGTGAGAACCGGCTCATGGCGCTGCTGGACCTGTGGCTGCACTATGAGACAGACACCGCAAAGGGATCTTCTGGTGCCCCGTTGTACAACAACCAGTGGCAGATCGTCGGCATCCATCACTCTGCTGCTGAAAAGCGCGATGATGCGGGTAATATCCTGGCGATCGGAGGCGGGCAATGGCGACCCGAAATGGGGGAGCGCCAGAAGTGGTGGTACGCCAATGAAGGGCTGCGTATCAGTCGTTTCATCGCTGATGTTGAAACGCAGGTAGCAGCAGCCCTTGACTCCAGTGCCCCACCAGTAGCTGAACGGATCGTTACCGAAGCAGGATACGCGCTCTTCCAAGCCATGCTAAACCCTGTACAGAATCGCTTCAACCCACCTCTATCGGTGGTGACGAATAACAATCCCTCCATCCCTACTCCCCACCGCAGGAGATTCAACCCTGATTAACCTTATCTCACAGCAGAGAGGCAATTCTCTTAAAGACGCTTATTGAGATGGAAAGACTGTTGTCGCGTCTCTCGCTTTTCTGGCTCTTTCCTGATTTTGGTGATCCAGGTTTATCGAGGTTTTTGAAATAGCCCAAAACTTCAGTATCTCGTTGAGTCGGTCTATCGTTTTGCAAGCCCTTAACGTTCATCCCACTCCAGATCACCAAAATCAGGAAAGAGCCAAAATAAACGAAGTTTAATCTGAGATGAGGCAGAGCGATGAAATGAGCTGTACTACTTTAGCCTTAAAAGCAATCTCTTCAATCGTTTCAGGCTTTTGAGAGCGAAAACTAATTTGAGACGAGACGAAAAAGAATTTGACACGCGACACCTATAAAGCGGGTTAAACAACACCAGCTTCTACAAATCAGAGGGATCTATCTGAAGGCGAATGCTTAAGCCTTTATTTGTATAGAAGCAATGTGCCTCACTCTCCCTTATGCATAGGAGATGTAATAAGTCTTGGTCGCCCTAGTACGATGACTTACCTTGCTCACCCTAGCCAGCTTGCCTCTCCTAGTTCTGCCGCCACCACGATTCTGCTGGCTGAACCTGATATTCAAATTCGCGAGATTGTTACTGATGCACTAGAGCGTGAAAACTATGGAGTCGTATCAGTCAGGGATGGGCAAAAGGTTTTAGACTTATTGCCTCGTACCTCCCTTAATCCAGACCTCCACCTGCTAATCCTCGAAGCGACGCTACCTCAAGTCAACGGGTTAGAGCTTTGTCGATTACTGCGGAGCCGAGGATACAATCTCCCTATCCTGATGATTAGCCCGAAGGACAGCGAAACCGATCGCGTGGTGGGATTGGAGATGGGGGCAGATGACTACTTGGTCAAACCGTTCGGAATTCAGGAATTCGTTGCTCGCTGTCGAGCCTTGCTGCGCCACCGATCGCGTTCTGTTTCGACACAGCCTACGACCCTTAATTGTCGAGATCTGGTGCTTGACTGGAGCACGTGCATTGTCACACTGCGTGGGCAACCCCTTGCCCTGAGCCCGAAGGAATTTTGCCTACTGAAGCTATTCCTGCAGTCTCCTAAACAGGTGTGGACCCGAGAGCAGTTGATCGATCGCATTTGGGGCACGGACTACATCGGGGACTTCAAAACGGTGGATGTGCACATTCGCTGGCTGCGGGAAAAGATAGAGCCCAACCCAGGAAAACCTGAGTACATCAAGACGGTGCGCGGCTTTGGCTATCGCTTAGGGTAACCGCAAGTAGATGGCAGTTGCTCCTGATGCCCTGAGCATCGACAAGCTACTCGGCACGGGATTGCGGCGTTGTCACATCGTACCAATGAATTTGAAGGGGTTCGATAAATAATTCTGCGGCTGCCTCACCTAACTTTGCAAAAAGCTGAGAGTCCAGTTCTGACCTTAATCGCGCTTCAGCGTCCCATTCTTCGACCAGAATGAACTGGGTTGCATCAACTCGCTGGTGCAGCAATTCGCAACTGTGACAGCCCACTTGCTGGCAGCGCTCCTCCATAAATTGAATCAGAACGTTTTTCAACTCTCGCTCTCGCTCAGGACGAGCCATGACGCGCGTTAAAATTCGGATCTTTAAGTTTGTCATTATTTTTGTATAAGAAGAAATAAATTGGCTTGTTTTGATCAAAGTCATACAGTTGGGGGATTAACTGAAGGTTAATCCTTAGTTAAGCTCTCCCTTTAACCTCACGTCCCATCTAATCACCGCGTTTCTCTTTCAATTCAAGGATAAAGATTGAGAGCTTTGCCCCTATGGGAGGTGTAGCTTCTGTCTTGCTTCCATGTAGTCCTTCACTCGATTGAAACAGTCCTCGCATCCTATGACTAAAGCACAACAGGGTAGAGCATCAAACTCAGCAACTCCCCCTCCCCAGACTCTGGAAGCCTATGCTTATCAGGTCATTGAAGAACAATATCGCCGCATTGTTAAGCAGGAGAAGAGGGTACTTGCTGACAAAGACCCAGAAGCATTACATCAAATGCGGGTGGGAACTCGCCGCCTCCGGACTGCCCTGCAAGTCTTTGGCAGTGCGATCGACATTCCCAAAGCCGGCAGTGCTCAGCGTCTGCGAGATTTGGCAAGAGTCCTGGGGGAAGTGAGAGACCTGGATGTGCAACTGGCGAGTTTAGAGCAGGAATATCGTCCGAACCTCAATCAAAAAGAGCAAAAACAGTTAGACAAAGTGTCTGAGGCGTTGAAAAAGCAGCGGGTGAAAGCTTTTGCTCGAATGAAGGCAGTGCTGTCTCAGCCGCTGTATCAAGAGTTGAAAACCACCTATGCGGATTGGTTAAAGCGTCCCCGCTATACCTCGATTGCCCAGCTACCCCTCTCGGTTCTCCTGCCCGACTTGTTAGGTCCCCTGCTGTCTCATTTGCTGGTGCATCCGGGCTGGTTAATTTCTAGCAAAGAAACTTCAGGCGAAAAGGGCATTATGTTGCACGAGCTGCGAAAAGCCTGCAAACACGCTCGCTATCAAGCCGAATTCTTCATGCCATTCTATGGAGAGCAATTTCAAGACTGGGTTGCAGAAATCAAAGCGTTGCAAGCTCAATTGGGAGATTTTCAGGACACCCAGGTTTTCCTGGAGCTTGCCACAAAAACCCTCGGTCGTGAACTTCGCTTACCCGATCTCCAAGCGGCGATCGAGCAAAAGCAGCAGGGAGCGTTAGTTAACTGGGAGGAGATTCGGCAGAAGTATCTCGATGAGGGATTTCGTTATCACCTGCATCAAATGCTGCTCCAGCCCACCGTCAAGGCGGGGCAGGTGCATCCTGAGCTAGTTAGGTAAGGTCGGTTAGTGAACAGAAGTGTCCTCCGGCTGTCTGCGGTAATGCACGATCGCAGGCTGACCGGGAGGACAAGTTAGCTGGATCTGCTGGAGGCGGCAGAGTCTCAGGTGAGAGCGAGGAATAAACTCACCTTCACTAGTGAAGGAACCCGGGGAATGATACTCGCTAGGCGTGAAACAAGAGTTCAGACGCATATGTGGGAGGAATCTTCAATCCACAAAACAGAGTTAAATTCTGTATCAGTTTTTACAAATCTTGGATTATCGTAACGAACTGAATCAGAATAAGGGTTAAGTGTGGATAGGACTGTCTTTAAGCCTGAATTAAGCTTTCGACTGCTCCCTCTCCGGAAGAGATATTGCTGTTCCATTCACTCTCGCCTTAGATGACTTAAGATCGCGAATTGGTAACTTTTAGCTGCGCTTTGACTTAGGAAATAACACAATGGGAAACAAGAAAAAGGACAAGAAAAAAGACGGCAAGAAAGAGAAAGGAATTGCCGCTACTGTTGGGTCGGTAGGGACAGCAATTGCTAGCGTTCCCTCTGCCCTGACAAAGGTAGCTGGTACCGCTGCTCACACCACTGGTCAAGTTGTTGAAGATGCGAGTGGGAAAGCTGGACAGCTTGTAGCGGATGCGACAGAGAACACAGTTAACACAGCACAAGCTGTAATTGAAAAACTACAGCTTGATTATTCCGATGATGGAAAAAGCAAGAAAAAAGATAAGAAGGATAAAAAGAAGAATAAGAAGAAATAGCTTTCAGTCGACCTATTTTGATAACATAATCGCCTTTCCTGTTCTTGATTTCGTTGGCGAAGTACTGAGGAGTGATATGACAGTTGCGAGTGTAAATAAAATGGCCAATTGCTTATATAGCTTTACGGAAAAACGTTCGGACAATGTTTGAAGGCAGCATCGACACAAACGCGAAAACTGTCAAACTCGTCCCAGCGTTGGCGCATCCAATTCTTGAGCACGAACCACCAGCGCTCGATCTTGTTCAAGTCCGGCGAGTAGGGCGGCAGATACCAGAGTTCACAACCTGCCTCAGCCACCATTTCCGTAATCACTTGCGAATGATGGAAACTGGCATTGTCAATCACAATGACATCGCCAGGCTGCAATTGTGGAATTAAGCCTTGCTCCAACCACTGCTCGAACAAGTCGCGATTACAAGAACCTGCATAAGTCATGGGTGCAAACAACTTGTCTAATTTAAGGGCAGCAATCCAACTGACACGCTCGGTGCGTTTGCCGGACTTCAGTGCAGGAAAGCGT